>NZ_BAAARK010000006.1:0-204521 GCF_039532155.1 Streptomyces lunalinharesii | reverse complement strand
AACATGGCTGGCGTCGTCGATGACGTGCGCCTCGTCCAGTCCGCCGCCACGCCGGCCGATGCCCAGGCCCTCGCCAACGGCCAACTCCCCGCACAGCTTCAAGAACTCGCCACCTTCACCCTGGATGAAAAGTCCGGCAGCGCGCATGTCAGCGGCGGCAAGAACGCAGGCTCTGTCGCGACGTTGGCCGGAGACGGTGCCCAACTTGGTGTCGAGGGCAAGTTCGGCACCGCCCTGCACCTCAACGGCACCTCCGGGTACGCGGCGACGGCGGGGCCGGTGGTGGACACCACGAAGTCGTTCTCGGTGTCGGCTTGGGTCAAGCTCGACAACAAGGACCGCAACCACACGTTCCTGTCGCAGGCCGGTGACCGCGCCAGCGGCTTCCAGCTCTACTATTCCAAAGACCTCGACAAGTGGGTCTTCAACCGCCACGCCAGCGACACCGACACCACCGCCATCATCCGTTCCACCAGCGCCGATTCTGCGCAGGCTGGTGTGTGGACTGAGCTGACCGGTGTGTACGACGACACCGCCAAGACGATCCAGCTGTTCGTCAACGGCAAGGCCCAAACCCCCGCCGCCTTCACCACACCGTGGCAGGCACGCAGCGCCCTCCAGATCGGCCGCCTCCTCTACAAAGGCGCCTGGCAGGAACACTTCGCCGGAACCATCGACAACATCAAAATCTCTGACCGAAGTTCACCGGCCACCTGCCCTCGGAGTTACGTCGTCGGACACCGTGGTGCACCGAAGCTCGCCCCGGAAAACACCATCGCCTCGCTTCAGGCGGCGATTGACGGCGGAGCGGACTGGATCGAGACCGATGTCCAGTTCACCAAGGACGGACAGCCCGTCATCATGCACGACGCGACCGTGGACCGGATGACCAACGGCATGGGCCGCATCGACCAACTCAGCGCCGAAGAGATCTCCAAACTCACCGTCAACGGCGGGGGACATGTGCCCACCCTGGAAGAAGTGCTGACGCTGCTCAAGGGCAGGACGACCCGTCTCCTGCTGGAAATCAAGGGAACCCAGACCCCGGCGTCCGTCGACCACGCACTGAGGCTGGTCTCCGAAGCCGGACTGACCCAGCGCACGATGGCCCAATCATTCGACGAAGACGTGGTGCGCTACGCCGCCGCCTCCGGGTACAAGACCAAGATCGCATTGCTGCGGGACAACCTCGATGCGGACCCCGTGGCCACCGCCCGAAAGTTCTCGCTCAGCGCGTATGCCGTGAACTTCAAGGGGCTCTCCGTCTCGCCGGCAGCGGTCGAACAGCTCCAGTCCGCCGGAATCGAAGTCTTCGTATGGACGGTCGACCGCGACAGCGATTGGCAAGCCGCCACGACGTGGGGCGTCGACGGCATCATCACCAACCGCGCGGATGAACTCATCCAATGGCGGAACACCCGGTGCACCACCAAGTAAGCCTCGATAACCGCCACTTCGACCATGGTCTTCCAGCCGCTGCGGCTGGAATCCAGCGAGCCGCGGCTCGCATAGCGGCAAAGGAGAAAGGCATTGTCAAACAGACACAGACGGGTGCCTGGCTGGCGCGGTGTGATGGCATCGCTGATGGCCCTGGGGCTCGTCGCAGGCATGAACGTGCACGCCGTCGCGGCGGAGGAAACACCCTTCTACGACAAGGCAGACGTCCTCGAAGCATGGAAAGCAGGCGGCCCGGGAGTACGCCGGGCAGCCGAGTCCGTCCTGATCGGGCCTGACGAGGACGTGAGCACGTTCATGTCCCAGGAGCTGCCGGCCCTTGAAGAGGAGGACCTGCGTGTCCGGGTCTCCCAGATCATGGCCATGGGTGGTCCGGGGGTGGGCGATGCCGCCAACACCGCACTGGACGGCGGAGTCAAAGAGCTACAGGACTTCCTGGACACGACCTACGTCACAGCCTACGACGATGATCTGCAGGTCCGAGTCGCCCAGATCATGACAGCAGGCGGCCCTGGAGTGAAGGAAGCGGCGGGCAAGGCCCTCGATGGCTCCGCCGACGACTGGTACAAGTTCATCTCCACGGGACAGTTCAAGGCGCGTGAGGACGACAACCGGGTCCAGGTCTCACAACTGATGGTTGCGGGCGGCCCCAACGTCAAGAAGCTCGCGCAGCAGGCCCTCGATGGCTCCGCTGAGGACCTTCAAGATTTCCTGGACGACGGCTGGCAAGTGGCCGCCGCGCGAGACCAGGAGACACTCAGCGTCTCCCAACTGGCACAGCTCGCCGATAAAGCTCAGAAGCGAGCTAAGGAGCTGACCGAGAAGGCCAAGCAAGAAGCTGCCCAGGCAGAGAAGGCAACAGGCCGGGCCAAACAGGCAGCGGCAGAGGCTGCAGAGGAGGCCAAGAAAGCCGAGTCCTCGGCCGGTAAGGCAGCGGCCGCCGCTCGACAGGCAGCGGACGCGGCTGACCGTGCTGCCGAGTCAGCACGCACAGCGGTATCGGCGGCCGCGGGGGCCAACAAGGCGGCGCGGGTTGCCGCCAGCGCCGCGGCACAGGCGGCGTATGCCGCCAGCCGCGCAGGCAGTGCAGCGGCCCAGGCCAGGTCGGCCGCCGCTGCCACGGCGAGCGACGCTTCCCGTGCAAAGGAGGCACGAGAAGCTGCGGTGAAGGCGAGAGACACCGCAGCAGGTGCCAAGAAGGCGGCCGAGGCCGCTGAGCAGGCCGGAATCGCTTCCGACAACGCCGCCAAAGCGGCTGGAGCAGCCGCCAGGGCTGGTGTTAACGCGGCTGCCGCGGCTGCGTCGGCGGCCGAAGCCGGTCGATGGGCTGGCGAAGCCGGTGGCAAGGCTGCTGAGGCCCAGGCCGCGGCGGCTCGGGCCAAGCGACTCGCTGACCAGGCAACGCGCGCGGCCAACGCCGCACAGTCGAACGCCAATCGAGCAGCTGAGGCAGCCCGGCAGTCGCGCGACGCCGCCAACGATGCCGCGCAGCATGCCGAGGCTGCAGCCACTGCCGCGGACAAAGCCGCCGACGAAGCTGGCAAAGCGGTAGACGCCGCCAAGGCGTCCACCGAAGCGGCGAACGCCGCAACGATGGCCGCCGACAATGCCCAGAATGCGGCCAACCAAGCCAAGAACGTCGCCAAACTAGCCCGCGAAACCGATGCTGAGCGCCTGGCCGAGCAGGAGAACGAGAACGTCCTGGCGGCAGAGGAGGCCAAGAAGGCCGAAGAGTCCCGCAAGTCCGCCGCTCAGTGGCAGGCAGGCAAGATCCAGCAGCTCAACGCAGCGACCCTGAAGCTGCGTCAGGAAGCTGTTGATGCGGACGACCCCACGGTCACAGTTGCCAAGGGGAGACAGGTCGCGGTCAATCTGCTCTCAACCAGCGGTACCTGGGTCCGCTCCGCTGCCGAGATGGCGCTGACGGGCTCGGCGGCGGATGTTTCTGAGTTCGTGCGTGACGGGCTGACGGTGGCTTTGGAGCAGGACGACCGCGCCAGCGTGGCTCACATCGCCGCCACCGCTGACAAGCCCGCACAGCAGCAGGCCGCTCTTGCCACACTGGACAAGCCGATCGACCAGGTCCGCGAATTCCTCCGCACCCGCGCTTACCCGGGCAAGGAAGACGACGACCGCGTGACCGTTGCCCAGATCATGTCCACCGGTGGCCCAGGCGTGAAGGCCGCAGCCAACAGAGCCCTCGACGGAACCGCAGCTGACCTACACCAGTTCCTGGAAGTAGGACAGTTCACGGCCCGTGAGGATGACGACCGCGTCGCGGTCACCCAAGCCATGGCCAACGGCGACCCCGAAGTCAAAGCGGCGGCGCAAGCCGTGCTGTCCGGGCCTGCCTCTGGACTGCGGCCCTTCCTCCAGATCGGGCTGCACAGGGCACGTCAGCGCGACGCCAACGCCGCCGCCCACATCGCGGAGATCGACACCCTGGTGGCTGCTGCCGACAAATCTGCAGCGACCGCGCAGAAGGACGCCGCCGAGGCGCAACGCGTCGCCGCGTATGCACGCAAGAAGGCCGACGAAGCCGTCAAATGGGCAGACGCTGCAAAGAAATCTGCCGAGCAAGCCTCCAGCGCCGCTGAGCGCGCAAACAGCTCGGCCAACCAGGCAGAAGAATCCGCCAACCAGGCAGCAGAATCTGCAAAGAAAGCCCACAGCGCAGCCGCTGCGGCGCAGAAAGACGCAAGTGCTGCAGAGCGCTCTGCTCAGCAGGCTCAGCATTCTGCGGCCCGCGCCTCAAGCTTCTCCTCCCAGGCGGATACTTTCGCCTATCAGGCCGGGATCTCCGCAGAGGCTGCTGGTAAAGATGCTACGGAAGCCGCGAAAGCCCGAGATGACGCGAGGAAAATTGCGGCTGACAAACTGGTGGCGGAACTCAAAGCCCAGGTAGACAAAGAAATACGCGAAAGCAATAAAGATGTCTCGGATAAAGAGCGCCGAGCAGCCCTCGAGAAGCTACTGGTCGAGACTCGACTCGACCTTATGAAGAAGGGGGAACTCAAGCCAGGCGAGACGGTCCTAGCCTGCGGTATGTATGGAGCGGGGGGGATGGAGTGCATCGAGCACACCTATCTAGACCGCTTGATCGCATGGTACGTAGGCGCCGATGAAATTGAGCGGTGCCTCGACACTCCTTCGATGTCCTGCCTGCCGGACCTTGCGATGAGCGCCCTCAAGATGAAGGCGTTGAAGAAGTTTCCCAAATGCCCGACGAACAGCTTCACGCCGGGAACTCGGGTACTGATGGGGGATCGCCGAACCAAGCCAATCGAAGATGTCCGCGCCGGAGACCGAGTAGTCGCTAGCGACCCGCACACCGGACGCACGAGGATCGAAGAGGTACAGGAAACGATAGTCGGTAACGGCAAGAAGAGGCTCGTCAGGATCACCATCATCGGTGCAGGGACCAAGCCTGAGGGTGCAGTGGTCGCGACGGACCAACACCCCTTCTGGGTGACCGACGGCATTGGATCCTGGGTCGACGCGGCACAACTCAAGCCTGGGATGCACCTGCGTAACAGCGCAGGCAATCCGGTGCGGATAGCCGCCACCAGCACATGGCTCACCGCCCACCACGAGGTTCGAAACCTCACCGTTGCCGAGCTTCACACTTATTATGTGATCGCTGGCGGCACGTCGGTGCTTGTTCATAATGCAGGAAAGTTCTGCGGCGCCGATCTCCAGGCGATGGAAGAGTGGCATAAGGCCTCGTTCGAGTCGGTGGAAAAAAGCGCCATCTACCACCTCGAAGGCCATGGCAAGGGAAGAACCTTCGCCGAATACACCAAGGAAGCGAAGGATCTGTGGGATAAAACCGATCCGAAGGACCGCATTTCGTGGAAGCTGAAAGACGGCAGTATGGGGTGGAAAATCCGTGGTGATTGGCGCAGCGGTGAAGGAATATACACTAGAGACGGAAAGATCGTGACCTGGTATGACTGAAGATTCTGACTTCAGGCGAGCATTCGAGGCGTTTCGGGCTATGCCTTACCCCTCTCGCCCGCAATCAGAGGAATTTCAAGATTGGGGGTCGGAGCTGCTGTCGCTCGATTCGCACGTCGCGGGATACGCAACTCGTGTCCATGATGGCAATATGGTCGCTTCGGATATTCCGAATCTCAAGGAGCTCGTCTGTGAGGTCAGGGACCTCCAAAGTTCACTAGCTTCAGTCCCTGTCCTGACTAGTCGAGATTCTCGCCTCAGGGGGGCGTACCAGCTTTATGTGGAAACATTGGAGAGTATGATGCGAGAGCTCCTTCGGCTAGCCACCGATTAATTGCCCAGCGCGCCAGTATTCGGCACGTGTTTATGCTGCCGTAGCAGTGTCATGTGGTCGGTGTCTTGGTGTTAGCCAACCCAGTGGGTGGCTGCAGGAACCTGCGGCCACCCACTGAGCGTTTTCAGCATGGCCACTGATCGGGTGACGCTGGTGGTGTGCGCAACGTACGAGGCTCCCGTGCCGTTGAGGGAGGTGTTCGAAGTCTCAACGCACAGGCACAGGAGCCGCGTTGGTTCCATATTCTGCCGCACTCGACCTGCCGCACGCCCTGGTCGAGTGGGTCACGATGCTCATCGTCACCCGCGACGGTGACCGCCGCTGCAAGCTTCCGCCGCATCAGCGTGCCCTGGTCGCTCTCGTGTACTTGCGCCGGCACGACACGCTCGCGCAGATCGCCGCCGGCTTCGGTATCTCCGTCGGTACCGCACATGCCTACACGGCTGCGGTGGTCGGCCTGCTAGCCGACCGTGCGCCGGGCCTGCTGCGCGCGCTGCGCGAAACCGACCCCGACTACGTGCTGCTGGACGGCACCCTCGCGGAGTGCGACCGGGTCGGTGACAGCCGCGCCGACTACTCCCACAAACATCGTCGGCACGGAGTGAACGTGCAGGTGGTGACCGACTCCGCAGGACGGCTGCTGTGGATCTCGCCCGCCCTGCCGGGCCGTGCCCACGACCTGACGGCCGCCCGCGCCCACCGGATCATCCGGATCTGCGAACGTCAGGGCGTCCCGGTGCTGGCCGATCGCGCCTGCATGGGGGCTGGCTCGTGGGTGACGACACCCTTCAGACGCCCGCCGGGCCGCGAGCTCACACCGACCCAGCAAACCGTCAACCGCGCGCTGTCTGCGGCACGGGTACCGGTCGAGCGCGGCGTCGGACGCTTGAAGGCATGGGGAATCTTCCGCCGCTCACGCTGCAGCCCGAATCGCATGTCGTCAATGGCCAAGGCTGTCCTCACCTTGGAGCGGCAACGCTGACGTTGCTGTTTGGTATGCCTCAGCCATGGCGTGGAAGGAACGCTTCGGTGCCAGGCTGCCGTCGGGCATGACCTTGCACACTCCGTAGGAGGCCATGTCGAGGTCGAAGCGCGGATCCTCGTGGTGGGGATATGTGTAGCTGGCGAAGGTGAACCAGAAGGCGGTGTCCACGCCTTCCTCGTGGAAGACGTCCAATTGTTGGCGCAGGTAGCGGGCCTGTTCGTCTTCGTCGCGGATGTAGTCGCCGTTGATGCGGGGTGGGTCCGCATCGTGGTCGACGATGGCCCAGCCGATGCCTCCGCGGGCGGCGGCGCCTCGGTAGGTGCAGCTGCCGAATTCGGTCGCCGCGAGCGGCTTGCCGTGCCGGAGATACTCGCGCAGGCCCTGACGGAAGGCGTCACTGGCATCGCCGTAGGCGTCGGCACTGACGATGTCGAAGGGCGCCCAGTCGATCTGTTCCCACGTTCCGGAGGCGTAGGTGATCTTGCCGCGGAACCGTGAGCGGACCGTCGCCGCGATGTCGGACAGCAAGGAGTTCAGGCGGGCAGGAACCTCGGCGAGGGCGGCCAGTGTCGTCTCGTCGGGATCGCCGCTGATCAGGGCTTCGATTCTGGCGAGGCTGTCGTCTCCGGGGAGAATGTCGGCGGCGAACAGGCTCAACTCGCAGCCGGCGACGAAAACGTCCGCGCCCACCTCTTCGGCGCGATCGGCGCAGTCGGCGAAGTAGGGCAGCAGCTCCTCGGCGGACAGTTCGCAAGGGAACGGGGAGAACCAGACCTCCAGCCCGGCGTCGGCGGCGTGCCGGGCCGCGAGGGCCAGTCGCCCAGGGTCGTCACCGGTGATCCGTACGGCGTCGCAGTGCAGGTCGTCCGCGATCATGCGGATCTCGCGTTGTACCGCGTCGGCGTCGAAGACAGGCCGAGAGCTCTTTCCGCCCGGCGTGAAGCCGGTGTCGTAGGTGATGCCTTTGGCTCGCATGGATGCTCCTGACAATCGATCGACATCTGTTGCTGCGTCTCACCGGGCGCTGATCCGGGTCGGTTCGGCGGGCGGATCGCATGGACGGCTCAGGGCGCGTCCGGTGGGCAGCTCGACGGCGGTCTCAGCCACGCTGTCACCTGGTTCCTCCCTGGGAGATCGCCTCACACCCGTGCTCGGCGATCGGAGTCGAACGTTAGGTACGAGCCGAAAGGCCGGTCAACGACGATCTCCTGTGAAGCGTGCTGTTTGTGCTGGTCAGGCATGCAACTGGCGATTGCAATGACAGTGAGGGTCAATGCACGCCGAGCGAGGGGATGTTGCAACGATCGGCGACCAGTGCACACTGGGGCCGAAACGCCCCCATCAGAGGAACCGAACCGGATGCCAGGACGCAGGCTGACCAGAGCCGAGCGGCAGCAGATCGCCGCCGGGTTGGCACAGCGCCTGAATTACGCCGACATCGCCAGGCGCCTGGACCGTCCCACCTCGACGGTGAGCCGCGAGGTCGCGCGCAACGGCGGACCCGCTCGCTACCGCGCGGAACTGGCACAGCTCGCGACCACCCACCGAGCCCGACGCAGGCCGCAGCCGCGAACCATCGAGCGCCTCGGCCCCGACCCCGACGCAACGGCTGCGTTCGTCACCGACCTCACCGCGGCACTCGTCGAAACCGGCCTCCCGCGCACCGCCGCCCGCGTGATGGCCTGCCTGTTCGCCTCCGAGACCGGCAGCCGCACCGCCATCGAGATGGCGCAGCACCTGCACGTCAGCGCCGCGACCATCTCGCAGGCGGTCCATCTGCTGGAACGGCAGGGTCTCATCCGCCGCGGCCGCGACGACCGGAGCCGCCGCCACCGGTATTTCCTCGACGACAACGCGGGCTTGCGGACCGTCGTGGCCAGCGTCGCCGCCAACCAGCGGCTCGCCGCCACCACGCTGCGCGGCGCCGAAGTCCTCGGAGCCCAGACCGCTGCCGGAGCCCGGCTGGCCCTGGCAGGCCGATTTCTCGAACGCCTCGGCGACGACCTCATCCGCTCCGCTCAAAAGCACTGGCGTGACATGGTTGGTGACGGGGTCGAGGAGCACACACCGACGGATTAGCACGCGACCTCACTTACCCAGCGATGACCAGGCGGCCGAGAAGCCCAGGGCTTATGACCGCGGCCATCCTCACCCCGGAGGGTCAACGCTGAAAAGGCTTACTGATCGCATTCGAAGCGCTTGGCTTGCCCATCGAGCCTCCGTCGAGCTAACAGGGCCCACGCAGGACTTGCGTCGGGTACTCGAAGTCGTGCACCGCAAAGTCGGTGACCGGGCGGTACCCCAGCCGCTGATAGAGGCCGTTGCTGGTGGGGTTAGTCAGGTCCGCGAACAGCAGGACATGCGCCGCGCCCGTGGCCAGCGCAGCCTGGCTCACCTCGACCGTTGCAGCGCCCGCGTAACCGCGACCGCGCAGGTGGGCTGGAGTATAGACGGGGGCCACCCGGATCTGGCCGGCAACCATCGGACCCACGCCCGCCATGGAAACGGGGATGCCGTCTGGGGTCTCCCAGAACGTGACACGGCTGTAGGCAATGCGCGCGTCGGCCCAGGAGCCGGCGTCCGCGGAGGCGAACTCCCCGATGGCGGCAGCAAACTCGCGGTACCAGAGCATGAGTTGCTCGCGATCCCGCTCGCCCGCGACTCGAGCTCGGCCCTCCGGGAGCGGCTCCGGTGGCGTGAGCGTACCGAGGCGGTACAGGCGCTGCCGCGCGTGGAGCGTCGGCGTTGCGCCCGAGTGCCGCTGCCAGGCCTCGGCGAAGGCGGTGGCGGTGCCGTGGTCCGCGCTGACACCGGGCAGGGGGCGGCCCAGGCCGGCAAGGTGAGCGGCGAGGGTGTCGGCTTCCTCGGGGGTGAGGAGGGTGAGGTGCAGGCGGTGGGGCGGGGTGCGGACGAAGGCCGCGCGGACCTCGCCCGCGCCCTCCAGCCAGCCGAACGTGGGGGCTTCGGTGCCGTACGCGTCCAACCCGCGTGTTCGAAGTGTCTCGGTTACCGTCAGCGGGAGGGTGTGAAGGACCGGGCGCGAGTGTAGGAAGTCTCCGGCTCGGGCGAGAAAGCAGTCGAGGTCTTCGGTGAGGTGCCAGTCATCCGGGCGCATGCCTCATGATCCCTTAGCTCGACCTGCCGCGACGTCAAATATCAGGCACGCCCGCACAGTCCAGTGATCGCGGTCGCAAGGGCTACCGGCCGCGACAGGAACGGCGAGTGGGAGCTATCGAGTTCAACGACCGTGGTCGGCGCGTTGGACACGGCGTCGATCTCGCGTACGAAGCGACGTTGCAGGGCTACCGGGATCGTGTTGTCCTTCGTGCAGACCACATAGGTGTGGGGCATAGTGCCGTACCGGCCGGCCGTCACGGGAAATGTTTCGGTGGGAATGCCGAGCGGGCTGTCGGCGCTGAGCAGGCTGATCGCCGCTGTCGCCGTCGCCTCGTCCACGTCGCCGTAGAACGTCTCGCGGATCGCGGCGTGACCGTCGCGGTCGTCGGGGTCGATGCGCACCGCCCCAACACCGGCCGGGTCAGCCCTCAGCAGGCGCAGCACCAACTCGCCCTGATTCTCCGGGACCCAGCTATAAGCCACGGACGGCAGACCAGCGACGGGGGCGAGCGCGGCCACGTACACAAGATGAGCAAACAGCTCCGGGGCCAGCTCGGCGGCGGCGGTGGCGACGGTGCCGCCCTGGCTGTGCGCCACCACGATGCAGGGTTCGCCGCTGCCGATCGTCCTGATCTGTTCGACGAGCATCGCTGCGGCCGAGGACGCCGTGACGGCGGCGACGGCGGACGGCTCCACGGCGAAGGCGGCGGGATCGAACGGACGGTTCCACCGGGTGCTGGGTTGCCTGCCGTTCAGTCCGTGCCCTTCGAGGTCGACGGCCACGGACGCAACGCCGCGTGCGGCGAGTTGTTCGGTCACGCGGCTCCAGCACCAGCTTCCGTGCCAGAAGCCGTGGACGAGAACAACCTTGCGCATCGCTGCCTCCTCTTGCCGTCGGCCACACGGGCGGCAGCCCTTCGGCAACGTTAGGAAAACGGGTGGGCCCGCGCACGGACACTTTCGATAGCTCGCATGGGGGATGCGCCGCCGTCCTCGCTTCGTGTCCAGGCCGGCCGTTGCGCAAACAGGCACGTGAGACGGCCCTGCCGCCCACGGCTGTGCCCGTCGCACTCGCAGGCGAGTCGCCTGTGCCCCTACAACGAGAGGAGGGGCGGGCCCAGCCGTTCTCGACCTCGGCCAGGAAATGTCTCTCCCCTTTCTGACCAGCCGCGAGGCCACGCAGGCGGTGGGAGGATGTTCCGGGTGACCACCTTCCCGTCCCCGACGCCCGCGACCGCGCTCGCAGGCGCGGCGTCAGCTAGGCGACGCCCGGTTCTCCATGTCCGCCGTCATCGGGATCGCCCCGGCCCTCGCCGTGCCATGCTTCGGAGAAATCGCCGGCTGAGGAGCACGCTCCGCTGCCTACTGCAACTCTGCTGTCGCAGCATCTCGATCGAGGACGCGAACAGTGAAGGCCCGGTGATATTCCACCGGGCCTTCACTGATGAGTAGCGGGGACAGGATTTGAACCCGCGACCTCTGGGCTATGAGCCCAGCGAGCTACCGAGCTGCTCCACCCCGCGACGACATACCGAACGCTACGGCACCTACCCGGATCGGCCGAATCGCCATACATCCCGCCCGCCGGCGCCGGTGGGACCATCCACGGGCGCCGGGCGCGACCGGGATAGGACCGCGCCCGTACCGTATGGACATGACGGCGACGCCAGGGCCGTAGGGGGGCGGATAACTGTGAAGTGGGCTCACCAGCATGAGGAGATCTTCGCCCCACGGTCACCATCCAGCTGATCACCGACAGTTGAATAGACGAGCCCACCAGTATCACGACCGTTCCTGGCCGACGAGCAGCACGTCGAGCCGTAACGCGCGAGGCGCCGTGGACGCGCAGCAGGGACAAGGTCGTGGTGCTCACGGGTGTGGAGCCCGCCCGCGCCATCTTAAGAGGTTGTTTCACTTGGTGTGCTGTCAGTAGCGGATGAGCCTGCGACTATGCCGGGAAGTGTTCAACCGCCGGCCGTAGTGAAGGCGCCTGGCATCGCTCGGTGCAGTGACTGCTCCGCACGGAGTAGCGAGTCAGCAGCACAGCGTGGACGGCTGCGGTCAGCCGGGGCATAGTGAGGGCGACGTTCCCCCTCGTACTCCGACTGTTCGCAGCACGCCTACGGAATGAAGGTTCACATGAGTGATGCAATAGCCTGCACGGCCTGCGGCTCAGCTGCGCCACAGGAGGAGCTGGTTCCCTACGCGCGAATGTTTCGCAACTCGCAGTTGGTAGCGTCCCGTTCGGGCGACCAAGCACAGCGGCGGCACGAGCAGGTGTATCGCGTAGTAGCAAAGCGATGCGCCAACTGCGGGCTGTTGCAGTGGTACGCGCCAGCTGAGTAAAGAAGTCACTTCAGCCGGTGAGTCGGCGGTAGCCGATAAGGGCTGCCGCTATGCCGACGAAAGCCAGGAAGTGCTCGGCCTTGCGCTCGTAGCGGCGGTGCAGACGTCGGCACCCGGCCAACCAGGACACGGTTCGCTCGACGACCCAACGGTGGCGGCCCAGTCGTGTGGAGGACTCGATGCCCTTGCGTGCGATGCGATGGCGTATGCCGCGTTCGCGGAGCCATCTGCGCAGGTGGTCGTAGTCGTAACCCTTGTCGGCGTGGAGTTTGGTCGGGCGCCGACGGCGTGGGCCGCGCCGGGAACGGATCGGTGGGATGCCGCGGACCAGTGGTTCCAGGCCCTGGCTGTCGTGCACGTTTGCACCGGAGATGCCAAGCGACAGCGGCACTCCGTTCCGGTCCGTGATCAGGTGGATTTTCGATCCGTTCTTGCCGCGGTCGGTCGGATTCGGTCCCGTCAGTGGCCCCCTTTTGCAGCCCGGAGGCTGACGGAGTCGATCGCGCACCGCGACCAGTCCAGCTCACCGCGGGCGCCGAGTTCGTCGAGGACGACGCGGTGGAGCCGGGCCCAGACCCGAGCCCGACCCCACTGGGCGAAGCGTCGATAGACCGTCTGCCAGCACGGCCCGAAAACGGGTGGGAGCTGCCGCCACGTGCAGCCCGAGGTGGCCACGAACACGATCGCCGCCAGGGCCTCACGATCACCAGCCCGACGCCGGCCCCCGCCCTGCGGACGCTTCACCTCCGTCGGCGGCACCACTCGTCGGAACAACACCCACAACTCGTCCGGCGCCAGCCGCTCAACCAGATCCGTCATGCACGGTTCAACGAACGATCACGCCATCAGAAACGGCGTCTAAGGACGCCTTCCGGAACCTGGTCCGCGACCGGCTCGGGGCCCCGGCCGCGTCCCAGATTCTGTGGAGCGCACCCCGGCTCATCTGCATCGCTGGCGACTTCACCCGCTACGACGCTCACGCCGTTCGCGAGCACCGGCGCAGCATCGACCTGGTTCGCTACCGCTTCTTCGGCAACGACCACATCGGCCTTGAGACCGTAGCCTCCGTCACCGGGCGCCCGGTCGCCAAGCGGGCTCGCCGTCGCGCGGCCGGGCTGCCGCCTGCTCGCAGGCAGGGCACAGCTCTGGTGGAGCTTGCCGAGGCGGCCGACGAGATGCTGCTCGGCCTCGGGGACGGCATCACCCGTGTCCAGCGCAAGCAGTATGCGGCCTACCAGCGGCTGCGGAACTTCGCGTGCGTCTGTCCCCCGCAGCAGACCAAACTCCTCGTCTACCTCAAGGCCGACCCGAAGACGGTCGACCTCATCCCCGGCTTCACCCGGAACGTGACAGGGCTCGGCCACCACGGCACCGGCAACTTGGAGGTGCAACTGCGCACTGCGCGGGACCTGGAGCGCGCCCAGGACCTGTTCCGCCTCAGCTACGCCGCGGCATGACGGCGGATGGTTACGCCGAGCGGGAGCGTCCTTTGGCAAGTGATGTTGCGTTGCAGGGGCCTTTCGACAGCGGGGCAGTTGTTGGCGGTGGACTATCCATGATGCGTGGGATCGCCGGTTTGGCTAACCGGCGATCCCACGCTACGGTGCGCCCCCGCGCGAGCCGGGACGAAGGGCAGCGGTGGCTGCAGTAGCAGACTGGATGCCGCCTCCTCTTCGCGGTGGCTGGTTCTCGTTGGAGTTGGCCAGCGTGGAGCGTTACTGGCTGCGCACTTGTCGCTGCGATGAGTAGGGTGCTGTCGGTGATTTCCAAGGGACGGCATCAGGACGGGGATGTTGCGGCGGCCCTTGACCGGGCCAGGAGAGCCGGCTGCCAGGTGGTGCCGGACAAGAACGGGCACCGGTGGGGTTGGGTGGTGTGCTGCACGTGCGGAGCGCGCCACATCGTCTCGGGCACTCCGAAGAATCCCGGCAATGAGGCCAAGCGCGTTGACCGCTTCGTCAAGGACCACCAGCACTGAAAGGGCAGCCGCCGTGTCCGACTGGAGCTTCACCCTCCTGATCAATCAGCCCCTCACCCCCGAGCAGGCCGACGCCTTCGACCACTGCGATGCCTTCGCCGACGGCTCGGTCTCCTACACCCTCGGCCCCGACAACCCCGAGGCATACCCGCACAGCCCGAGTGCCGAGGCGTTGAGGCAGCTGTCGTGCGACATCGAAGCCCCCACGCTGCTGGACGCCATCGCACAGGTGGCACGGGACGTCCGACTCATCCCGGGCCTGCGGGCCGTGGGCGTGCGCTACGACGACACGGTGACCCTGGAAGAAGCCGCACAACGCTGCGGGCGCAGCCATCACGAACTTGTCGAACTTGCCAAGAGCCAGCGGAGAACCGCCGACGGGTTCCCGCAGCCAGAGTCCGGGAGCGACGGCACGGAGTTCTACTCCTGGCGCAAGATCGCCGCGTCCCTGGCGCGCCTGGGCGACGCTCGTACCGAGGCGCCGCGCGACCTCGTCATCGCCGATCGCGCGCTGCGTCTTGCCGAGGCGCTCGAAGGCGCAGACGTGTTGCCAGGCACGTTGCATTCCCTAGGGCTGCCGCTCGCCTGACACCTACCCGCATGACGGATGCGGGTGCGTACGGTCGATAGTGCGGGCGGGCTACCAGCCGGCTGGCTTGGCGGTCCCCATGGCGCGGGTGACGGTGATCTCGATGACGACGCGCTGAGGGTTGGGGCGAGGGGTCTTGTAGCGCTCGGCGTAGCGACGTTCGGCGTCAGCGACGGACTCGGGGTCGTCCTTGACGGCGGCAGTGCCCTCCAGCGTGCACCAGCGTCGGCCCTCGGCCTGACTGACGGCGACGACGGTACCAGGAGCGGCCGCTCGGAGGTTGCGGACCTTCTTGCTGCTGGCGCTGCTGATGACCCGGGCGATGCGGGTTTCGGGGTCGTAGGTGACGCCCACGGGCACGAGGTGAGGGGTGCCGTCGGGCCGAGGCGTGGACAGGAAGCAGATTCGACGCTCCGTCCAGAAGGTATCGGCCGGTGTCGTCTGCGTGCTGTTCTCAGTGGTCACGGCAAATCATTACATCTCCTATTCGGCACTTTCCTGCAGCATTCGACGACGAGTTTCAGGACGGTTTCGCGGACACCTCGGGGCAACTGAATGCACACCAATCGCGGTGCTGTTGTTCGACGTCATGCAGCCGAAGCTGGGGCTGACGGTGAACTGCTGGTGGTTGCGTTCCGTTGCTGGAGGTCAGAAGGGGCGGCTGTTGGTGCGCTTAACTGCGGGTGCCGGGGGCACGGGCGGGGACGCGGTGTGGTGATGGGCGGGTGGGCTTAGGTCGGCCGTCGGACGGGTGATGGCCCCCTGGGCGAGAGTTTCGGCGAGGTCGGCCAGCAGAGTGCTGGGGGTGTGCGTCGACGCTGCGATTTCCCAGGTGGGGTGGTCGATGGCGGGGCCGGCCCACAGGAGCCATGTGGGTAGAGCGCCATTAGGGCGTTGGGCGGCGAAGGCGTCGAATTGGATGCCGGCGTCGCCGTTGGGTGAGGTCCAGTGGATCCAGCGGCCTGCGATGGTGTGCTTCCAACCGGCGTCGGTGGCCGGCTGGGTGGCAGCGATGACGGACGCCTCGTCGAGGAACTGACCGACCGAGGTATCCCATCCGGTGCCGTCGGCGAGGTTGGTCAGCAGGTCCTGTAGCACGGGGCTGGGCGTGGCGCCGGTCGCGGTCAGGTGCCAGATCCGGTCCGAGACGGGTGTCTCGTAGGCGGCGACGGTCCAGGCGGTCTCTCGGGCGGGTGCCGAGTGGTCGCGTTCGATGCGCAGGGTCTGGGATTCGTGGGTGGCGTAGGTGAGGTCCTCGGACCAGGGCCGCCACATGTGCCAGTCGTCGTGCGTGTCGAGGAAGTGGTCGAGCAGGGCGTCGTGGTCGGCGGCATCTACGGGCACGTCCTCCATCTCGGCACGGTCAGTGGACGGTTCGGGTGGTGTCACGACGGATTCTCGCTTCTGCTGGAAGCTGGACGTTTGGGCCTGGCAACCGGCGGGTTCAAGGTCAGCGGGAGACGCGGGAAGGGCTCGGGGCGGTGGTCCATGGCGGGCCAGCTCGCGGGCGAACCGGGGACTTGGGTGCGGGGCGAGGGGGCGTCGGTGAGGGGGAGGTGGCCTGGTGCCAGCGGGCACGTACGGCGTTCAGGCCGGCGAGGGCGCGACGGCTGCCGAGGAGAAGCTGCTGCGGGGTGGTCGCCGGGTCGTCGGTGAGATCCTCGATCTGGCGCGCGACGTGCTGCGCGGTGGCCAGCAGAGACCGGTGGAGAATCCGCTCACCCCAGTAGTGCGGCTCGCCGGCGGCCGGTGCCCCGAGCACCTGCAGAAGACGCTCCGGGTCGGTGCCGGGGACGAGGAGACCACGGTGCTGGGCCTCCCACAGGATGGTGACCGGGTCGACCGCGGCGCGGCGCCGGGCCAGAGCACACGCTGCCTGCCACACCCCGCCGTTGAGCGGGTGAACGAAGTCCCCTTCGGCCAGCCACCGCAGCTGCTCGATGACGACCGGCTGCGCGGTCACGGCGGCGAGCAGCGACCGCTCCTCGTCGGCTGCTCCCTCCGCGTCGCGCGCTGGGGGCGGGTTCGGTGCTGACGTGCGTGGCAGGGAGGCAGGACCTGAAGGGAACGTCGTGGCGAGGCGGTCGACGACGTCGGTGAGGGCGTCGGCGGCGGCGAGGGTGATGAGGGCCGGCTGTGGGTGGGAGAGGTCGCGGGCGGCCTGGGCGAGGCGTTGGGCATCTGCGCGCAGGGTCCGGCGGGCGTGCTCGGCTGCGACTATCCGCGCGTAGGCAGAGGCGTGCTGGGGGCGGGGGCATCCCTGGATCAGTGTGTGGAGGAAGGAGGCTGACAGCCCACGGACCTGCTCCTGCGCAGCGGCGAGGACCTGGTCCAACCACGCGGTGGTTCGCGCGTGTTCGGCGGCGTCGGGAGCCGGCAGGATGCGGATCGCGGCGAAGAGGGCGCTGTGTGTGGCGGTGGAGAACGAGTCCGGCTCGATCCCGGCCAAGTCGGCCAGACGCTGCGGTTCGAGGAGGAGCGCACCCAGGAGAGCCTGCTCGGCGTAGAACACCGGTCGTGACATGGTGAGGCGGTCGAGGCCCTCCTCGTGGGGTTCGGGAGTGTGGGGCATCAGGCAGCCAGGGTGAAGTCGTCGGGATGGAGCGACAAGCGCAGGTGCGGTGCGAGAAGGTGGGCGGCGAGCCGGGGCGGGACCGCGTCGCCGATCTGGCTGAACTGTTCGCCCTTGGTGCCTCGCCAGGGGTAGTCAGCCGGGAAGGTCTGCAAGATGCCAGCCTCGCGGGCGGTGATGCGGATTGGCTCCGGAACTACTTCGGACTCGGAACCCCACGGTGGCGCGGCGGGCTCGGCGACCCAGGTGCACTCGTTCGCCCGGTGCCCGAAGAACAACGTCCCCGCCGGCTCATCGGCCGATCGGACGGTGGCGTTGGACTGGTTGTTGCTGCGCAACGACCACTTCCACGGATGGACTTTGCTGGTGAGCGTGGGGGCTGGCAGGTGGGCCGGATCAGCGGCCCGGGAGCCACACCGTGCGGTCCAGTCTGCGCATCGGGTCTGTGGTTCGAGCAGCGTGTGGGCACCGTCGTGCTGAGAAATCCAGGTGCCGCGGTCGCGAGCAGCAGCGAGGGACTGACGAGCGCCGGAAGGGAAGGGCTCGGGCCCGCCGCCCGGGCCACCGCCCGCGCAGAGGGTGGGCACGGGCCGGTCGGTGGCGCCCCAGCCCAGAGCCTCGGCCATACCGACCCACCGAACGCGGCCGGGACCGAACAGCGACTCCGGCTCGGCGATCTTGGCATGCGTCGGCGACGGCGGATAGGCGGTTCGCACCCGGGATCCGAGCAGGATCGCCCGCCGGCGCGTCTGCGGCACGCCGTAGTCAGCGGCGTTGAGGATCCCGCACCACACCGAGAACCCCCAGGTTCGCAGGATGGCTGCGTACTGGCGCCACAGGGGCAGGACGTCGGGCACTTCCTCCATGACGACCCATTCCGGTTCGCCGACCGAGTGCAGCGCGTGCAGGTATCGCATCGGTTCGGCCGCGAGCAGGGAGCGCGCGTCGCGGCAGGCGACAAGGAGGTGGTGGCGGGTGTCGCGGCCGTGGGCGAGGTCGTCGACTGCCTGGTGCACCAACGGCTGGTCGAGGAGCCCGAGCCGTTTGCCGGCCATCGACCATGCCTGGCACGGGGGACTGGCGATCAACCCGTGCGTGCGCCCGACCCACGGCCACGTCGGATACCCCGCCACATCGGTACGGACCGTCAACTGCCCAGAGGCCGAACGCGTCTTGCACGCAGCCGCATCCCATTCCAGACCTACATCCCGTACCCCGAGCACGGCCAGCGCGTGACTCCATCCGCCGGGCCCGGCGAAGAGGTCCAAGATCAAGCGGCCAGCCCGAAGTCGCCCTGCGCCGCCTCGACTTCGCCGCGACACGCCCACGGCGAGCAGCCGTTGAGCACACCCAGTTCCGCGTCCTGCTCGTCTGCCAGCTCGTCCTGGAGGGCGGCTTGCTCGGCGGCGGTGACGTGATCGATCGGCGCCTGGTCCAGCGGTATGCGAGAGCGGTGCAGGTATGCCTCGCCCAGGAGCATGTTGCCTTCGGCGTTGGCGCGGGCGTTGCCCTTGCGGATGGCGGCGTCGAATTCGACGACGTCGCGCCATTCCACGGCGCTGGTGTCGCGGATATGGCGCCACTGCGCATTACCGTGGAACGGGCATCCGAGACATGAGGACTTCGGTGTGTCGGCGAGCCCGAGTGACGTCAGGTAGCGGACGCAGTCGGCGCGCGACCAGTCCAAATCGATCAGGGGGTGGCGGTTGCGCATGTACTTGACGTCGGAGTCCTTCGCGCGGTGGAATTCATCCGTGGAAATACCTACCCACTGTTCGACGAAGACGTCCTTGGGTATGCGCTGCGGGTAGGGATATTCGAGAAGTTCCCGCACCTTCTTCTTTATTGGCTTGATTTTGTATTCGCCGGTGCATTGTCGCCGAGTCATGCCCTCTTTGCCATCCGGGTTGCGGATGTAGAGGGGCATGGACGCGAAGCGCCGCTCGGGGTTCAG
This sequence comes from Streptomyces lunalinharesii, assembly GCF_039532155.1. Classification (NCBI taxonomy): domain Bacteria; kingdom Bacillati; phylum Actinomycetota; class Actinomycetes; order Kitasatosporales; family Streptomycetaceae; genus Streptomyces; species Streptomyces lunalinharesii. The sequence goes on along the minus strand of NZ_BAAARK010000006.1, from coordinate 185,234 downwards.
GGCGTCGTTGCGGATGTTGCCTGCGGAGACGCGGAGGATGGGGATGCCGGCGGGGGCGGCGACTTCGCGTTCGAGGCGGTCGAGGTGGGCGTACACGGTGCGGGGCTCCCAGCCGGTGTCGGCGAAGATCGCGTAATCGACCTTGGGGAGAACGCCGTTGGCGGACAGGGCGAGCATGGCGCTCGACTGGACGCCGGCACCCAGGGAGATGGAACGGAAGGTGGGGGCTGCGGTGGTGGAAATCGCGTGGTCCTTGTGCGGGGAGGCTATCGGGTTCGGGAATGGTTGGCCGTGTGCGCAGGCCGCGCTGGGAGGGCGGTTGCGGGTGCGGTGCGGCGCGGGTGGGCGAGGACCGCGGTCAGCGCGCCGTAGCCGTCGCCTTTGAGGTGAACGCGCTGTTCGTGCAAGATCACCGGCTCGCGTGTGACGAGTCCGCGTGCTTCCAGAGACCGGATCGTGGCGATCGTCAGGCGGGTGCCGTTTTGGCTCGTGTGGGCCTTGTCGTTGAGACTGTCGACGCTCACGTGCCCCAGCCCGGTGAGGATCAACGCGGCCTGCTGAGCGGCCGAAAGCGACGAGGGCTGTGCGGGCAGGAGCCGCTGGCGGTGGAACTCGCCACCAACCAGCGCGGAGGTGTTCACGCAGTCCTGCGCCCCGTGGGCGGTCAGCTGGCGCACCAGTTCCAAACGGCGCCCGGTCTCCCACAGAGCGTGGTGGGGCGCCGGTGCGTCGGCCTGTTCGGCGCGGTCACGGGCGACGGAAAGGAGATCGTGGGCGTCGAGGAGATGGTCGGCGGCGCCGAGAGCGAGGTGTGCGAGCTGCTTGAGGCGATCCGACGCCATGCGGATGTCGTGACTTCGGTACACCCCTCGCATGGAGTTGAGGTGGTGTGCGACGGTGAATGCAGTGCGAGCCAGACGTTGGGTATGGGGGATGTGAGCACTCACCGCAGCGATGGTGTCGATGCTGCCGCAGTCGAGGACGCGCAGGGCGTCACCATGGCGGGTGAAGTCTGCACCCAGGGCCAGCAGCTGCTCGGGGATGTTGAGTTGATCTGTGATGGGCGCGTCTCCAAGGGGGGTGAGGTCACCGGCGGCGGGCGGTAACGGCCGTGGTTGCCGGGGTGACTGTCCGTGCGAACTGCTGCGGCTTTCGCGGGCGCTGGTGCAAGCGCGCTCGCCTGGGCGTACTGCTGGGCGACGCGCTCCAGCAGGGCGGCGGCTGCTTGCCGGAGCTGGTGCGGGGGCGGGCCGAGGGTGACGACCGGAGTTCCGGCGGCGCTCCTGCTACGGCTCAGGCCGTCGAAGGACTGGGCCATGGCGGTTCCCAGGGCGGCAGCGGCCTCCTGGGCGTACTTCGACGCCCGAGCAAGGCACCCGAGAGCTGCGAGCCCGTCTTCAGTCCGAGAGGCGCCGGCACGGGTCACGGCCAGGAGATCGGCCAGGGCAGTGTGGGAGAGGGCTTGCGCCCTGATGATCCGCTGGGCGAGGACGTCCATCGGGACCGGCCCGGAAGCGCGAAGTTGGGTGCTGAGCGCGGTGGCGTGGGCCGCGCGCTGGCCGTAGTCCTCAGCCACGGTTCACCTGGCGTGCGGCGAGGGCATCGTCGAACTCGGCCACCAGTCGCGGGGCGTTGTGCGGCGCGTTGGCCAGCGCGTGAACGATGGGGGTGCCGATGATCACGGCGTCCACCAGCGGGGCGACCAACGCGGCTTTGGCAGGGGTGGACACCCCGATGACGGAGACGATCGGGAGCGTGCTGCCCGCGCGGAGCCGTTCGACTTCCTGGGCCAGGGCTGGGGTGTCGAGCGGGCCGTGGTAACCGGTGGGGCCGGTGCTGGCCGGTGCGTAGAGCCAGCCGGACGCCGCGGCGGCCACCTCACCCAGCCTCTCCCTGGACACCTGGCGAGGGACGAGGGCGGGAGCGAGCAGGCCGACCGAGCCGGTGACCTGCTGCCACGCTGCGGACTGGTCGAAGGGAAGGTCGGGAACCATCACTCCGCACGCCCCGGCCGCGCCGAGTTGACCCGCGAACCGGGCCGAGCGCCGGGGCGAGAGGCTCCGGCCATGGCGAGATGCCGTCCGTCAGATTGAGGACTGTCGAGCCCCTGCTCGCTTCCGGACGCCACCACGAGCCGAGCAGAGTCCGCCTGCCGTTCGGCTACGCTCAAACTCCAGCTGGTACTGGTCCATCTCGGATCAAACCGCCCGCCGACCCTCGCACTCTTCTGCCCTCGTGACGGCTCTCGATCGCGAGGCGGGGGTATCAGGCGCGGAAGGCGAAGAGGTAGATGCCTTGTTGGCCTCCGACCGCGAGTTCATGACCAGACGTCCAGGCGCACGAGTACAAGTTCCCGTCGGTACGTGCGATGGCCACGGTGCGTTGCTCTCTCGCATCCCAGACCTGCACCGTCCCGTCGAAACCGGTGGTGGCGAACCAGGCGCTGTCCGGGGCGATCGCCACCGAGGACACCCCATTGCTGTGGCCTGTGAGGGCGGTGGTGACGGTGGTGACGGGGTTCCAGATTCGCACCGTCCCGTCCTCGCTGGTGGTGGCGAGCCAGGTGCCGTCCGGGGCGATCGCCACCGAACTCACCGCGCCGGTGTGGCCGGTGAGCGTGGTGGTGCAGGTGCCGGATGCCAGGTCCCAGATCCGCACGATCTTGTCGTTGCTGGTGGTGGCGAGCCAGGTGCCGTCCGGAGCGATCGCCACCGAACTCACCCGGCTGGTGTGGCCGGTGAGCGTGGTGGTGCGGGCGCCGGATGCCAGGTCCCAAATCCCAGCCGTCCCGTCGGAGCTGGCGGTGGCGAGCCAAGTGCCGTCCGGAGCAATCGCCACCGAATACACCGCGCTGCCATGACCCGTGAGCATGGTCGTGCAGGTGCCAGAGACGGGATCCCAAATCCCCACCGTCCCGTCGGAGCTGGCGGTGGCGAGCCAGGTGCCGTCCGGGGCGATCGCCACCGAACTCACCCGGCTGGTGTGGCCGGTGAGCGTGGTGGTGCGGGCGCCGGATGCCAGGTCCCAAATCCCCACCGTCCCGTCGGAGCTGGCGGTGGCGAGCCAAGTGCCGTCCGGAGCAATCGCCGCCGAAAACACCGGGGGGATGTTTGAGGTGTGTGCGAATGTCTCAATATCAGAATTCATGTCCCAGATCCGCACCGTCCCGTCGTTGCTAGCGGTGGCGAGCCAGGTGCCGTCCGAGGCGATCGCCGCTGAGGTCACCCAGTCAGTGTGCCCAGTGAGGGTGGCGGTGCAGGTGCCAGAGGCCAGGTCCCAAATCCCCACCGTCGCGTCGTAGCCGATGGTGGCGAGCCAGGTGCCGTCCGGGGCGATCGCCACCGAATTGACCGCGATGCTGTGGCCGGTGAGGGTGGCGGTGCAGGTGACAGAGACGGGGTCCCAAATCCACACCGTCGCGTCGTCGCCGACGGTGGCGAGCCAAGTGCCGTCCGGAGCAATCGCCACCGAACTCACCGCGCTGCCGTGACCCGTGAGCATGGTCGTGCAGGTGCCAGAGTCGCGGTCCCAGATCCACACTGTCCCGTCGTCGCCGACGGTGGCGAGCCAAGTGCCGTCCGGAGCAATCGCCACCGAACTCACCACGCTGGTGTGACCCGTGATGGTGATGATGCGGGCGCCAGAGACGGGGTCCCAGATCCACACCCTCCCGTCGGAGCTGGCGGCGGCGAACCAAGTGCCGTCCGGAGCAATCGCCACCGAACTCACCACGCTGCCGTGGCCGATGTGGGTGGCGGTGCAGGTGCCAGAGACGGCGTCCCAGATACACACCGTCCCGTCGGCGCTGGCGGCGGCGAGCCAAGTGCCGTCCGAGGCAATCGTCACCGAACTCGCCAGGTTGGCGGGACCGGTGAGGGTGGTGGTGCAGGTGCCAGAGGCGGGGTCCCAGATCCGCACCGTCCCGTCAGCGCTGGCGGCCGCGAGCCAAGTGCCATCCGGAGCAATCGCCACCGAAAGCACCCGGTCGAGACGAGGTGTGGTGAGGGTGCGTTGCAGTGCGGGGTTGGGTGTGTCGGGTGGTGGCCATTGGTTGGCCAGATAGGGGCGTAGGGCGGCGCCGTGCCGGCGTGCGGTGATCTGGGATTGCCAGTGCGGATGTGCCTCAAGACGATTGTGCAGGATGCCGACGAGGGCATGGGGCGAATCGGTAGGCGAGAGAAGGTGGGCGGTTTGGAGGAGGTTGCGTGCCAGGCGACGGGTGTGTGCGGTGTTGATGCGGGCGAGGTCGGTCCAGGGAGCGGTCGGCCCTCGTTGGTGGAGTCGGGCTTCTACCCAGCGCACGTCGCCGGCCACTGCCTCGGCGGATGAGATGCGTCCGGCTGCAAGGAGGTGGTCGATGAGGTGGTCGAGGAGGTAGCCGACTTCCAGCTGCCACCAGGCGTATCGGGGGTCGGGCGCGGTGGTGGCGAGGGGTTGGGCGGGTGGCAGGGTGGTGGCGATAGCGTCGATCAGGAGGCCGTTGAAGCGGGTTAGGTTGGCCGTGCCGAGTTCGCTGCGGAGGTAGTCGCGGACGACGTCGTGGAGGCTGATCCTGCCGCCGTCGCGCGTGTTGTCGAGGTTGATCAGTGACAGGCGATGCAGTTGCGCCAGTAAGACGCGGGCTTGGTGCTCGGTCAGTCCGTCGGTGGCCTGCCAGAGCTGGGCGACGACAGATACGGGAATGTCTTCGTCCTCGGCGAAGATGCCGAGTTCGGTGAAGCGGGCCGCGCCGCCTGGGGGGAGCAGGGTGGTGGCGGCCTCGATCGACGCCTGGACGGCCTGATTGCGCTGGTCGGGGTCGTCGAGGTCCCAGGTGGTGGGGTCGGCGGTGGGATTGGCCGCGGCTTTGGGTCCTAGGTTGCGCAGCTGTTCGAGCACCTGGCCGGCGGCGGCAGCGGGGTCGGCGCCGGTTTCGGTCTGCAGGACGATCGAACGGTTGGTCAGACGCAGTAGTAGAGCCCAGCGGCCGGTGACCCGGAGTAGGCCGTCGACCAGGTCCTCGCGCAGGGGTGGCAGTTCGTGGGTCAACACGGCCTTGGACTGGGTGTGGGACATCTGGTCGACCTGGATGCTGCGCGCTGTGGGGGGCAGCAGCTTCGGGTTGCGGGTGGTGACCAGGCGTACGCAGGGGCTGCCGCCGAGGAGGAAGGGGGCGAGCTGCTCTTCTTCCCACACGTCGTCGAGGACGAGCAGGGTGCGGGGGCGTTCGTCCAGTAGTCGGCCCAGATGGGCACCGGCCGTGTGGGGGTCATCGAATTCGGTGGTGTCACCTGTGATGAACTTGGTGGCCTGCGCGACCTTGGCGGCCACGGCCGAGCGGCCGCGGACGTCTCGTCCGATGGTGACGGTATAGATCCGCGACTGGAACTGGCGTCTCACTCGGCGGTGATTGGCCACGGCGATGGCCAGCGTGGTCTTGCCGAACCCTCCTGCTCCCGAGAGGGAGGTGGTGATGCCGACCTCTCCGGCACCGCGGCACACCTCGTCAACAGCTTCGCGAGTCTGGTGCCGGTCCACGAACCAGGCGGGAACAACGGGCGGCGGGGGCGGCGAAGGATCGTTCACGGCTGCCGGCGGGCTCGATTGCCACCACGTCAAGGCCACGGCCACAACGACGGCCAGCCCGCCCAACACACCGACCCATAACCACGGGTGCTGCCGTAGCCAGTCCAACGGGCCAGGCCAACGCTCCTTACTCGTAGCAGGGTTCGCCGCCAGCGCCAGAAACAGCGACACTGCCGCACCAAGGCCGGCAAGCAACGCCAGCCCCATCTTCCAATTCCGCACCTGCGCACCCCCATTGATGACCTGCTCGTCAAACTCTAGAAGCACACCGGTTGAGAAGTTGCCTCCGCCGACATGGGCGATTGCGTCGACGCCGGGGCGGGCGTACCGCTCCAAGGAGGGGGCGGCCGCGTGGCGAGAGCGGGCCAGCAACGTCGCTTCCTCGGGGTTGTTCGGAGTTCGAGTCCCGGGAGCACAATGACCGTGCAGCTCAGAGGAGTGTGTCCGCGGTCGTTAGGTGAGCGACAGGTCCCGGACCAGATCGAGGAGTGGAACGCGCGGTTCGGCCCGTGGCTGCGGGAGGGACGCAACGTGTTCCTGCACACGGTCGTCGAGGGCGGCACCGGTCAGTTCCCGGCGGCGTGCGCCGCCCTGCTCGACCGCACGTACAGCAGCACGATGCTGGTGCGCATGAGCTGAGCGGCATCGCAGTACGGCGGTGGCGTCCCGGGCGCGGTCCGAGGCAGCCACCGTGTTTTCGTGAGTGGACACGAGGAAGGGAATCCCGTCGTGGTGACAGGAGACGTGAAGGTGCTGGACCATCGGGCGCTCAACCGGAGCCTACTGGCCCGGCAGTTGCTGCTGGAGCGGTCCGCGATGCCAGCGGGGCGGGCGGTCGCGCACCTGGTGGGCATGCAGGCACAAGCGCCGAACCCGCCCTACATCGGCCTGTGGACGCGGCTCGCCGGCTTCCGCATCGAGGACCTGGCCTCCCTCGTCAGGAACCGCGAGGTGGTCCGGGTGGGTCTGATGCGCGGCACGATCCACCTGGTCACGGCGGACGACTGCGTCGCACTGCGCCCCGTCCTGCAGGGCGCCCTGCGGCAGGGGCTGAAGGGCGCCTTCGGGCGCAAGCTCGAAGGGCTCGACGTCGAGAAGGTGGCCGAGCTGGGCCGCGAGCTGGTCGAGCGGGAGCCGCTCACGCTGGGCGGCCTGGGCACCCTGCTCGCCGAGCGGTGGCCGGACCGGGACCCCTTCGCCCTCGCCAACGCCGTGCGCAACCTGGTACCGCTCGTGCAGGTGCCGCCGCGCGGGCTGTGGGGCGAGAGCGGGCAGGCCGTGCACACCAGCGCCGAGGCGTGGCTCGGCCGGCCCGTCGCCGGGCTGGCGGCACCGGACCTGATGGTCGAGCGCTACCTGGCGGCCTTCGGGCCGGCCACGGTCAAGGACATCCAGGTCTGGTCCGGCATGACCCGGCTCGCCGACGCGGTGAACCGGCTCCGGCCGCGGCTGGCGGTCTTCCGCGACGAGAACGGCCGCGAACTGCTCGACCTGCCGGAGGCCCCCCGCCCCGACGCGAACACCCCCGCCCCGGTGCGCTTCCTGCCGGAGTTCGACAACATCCTGCTCTCCCACGCCGACCGCGCCCGCATCCTCACCGAGGAGCAGCGCAAGCTTGTCTTCACGCGGAACGGGCTGATCAGGTCGACGTTCCTGGTGGACGGGTTCGTGGCGGGCGTGTGGCGCGTCGAGCAGACGCGCGGTGCCGCCGTCCTCGTCCTGGAGCCCTTCGGTACCCTGCGTGCCGGGGACCGCGCCGCGCTCACCGAGGAGGGCGGCCGGCTGCTCGCGTTCGCCACGGCCTCCGCCGCCTCGCGCGAAGTCCGCTTCGCCTGATGCCCGGCCATGCGCACGGCGTGTGCAACATCCCGCGAGTTCGCCGTGCCCCTCGGTTCCTCGGCATGGGGCCTTACCAGGCACCCCGTCGCCCTCGGCCTGTGCGTCTATGGAGGTATCATGATGGTTCTTCAGGAATCCCGAAGGTCCATCATGATCTATGCGGATCCGTCGCTCCCGCCTGCCGGGCTGACCTGCGGCAACGGGAGATGAAAGCCAGGACGAACCCGCGGGATGTCGCATAACTGGTGCGATGGATCAGAAACACGCACTTACTTGTTCTTCATCTTCCGGTCTCGAATGGCGTCTCGAACTGAGTCGCTCACCTGGGGATTTGCCGGACGTGGGGGGCTTCGTCTGATCCTGTGCTCCGACCAAGGTGTACGTGACCAAGACGGAGGCCGTGAGGGTGAGTCTGCTGCCAGATGCTGTCCGGAGGGAGGCGTTCGCGTTAGCGTCACGCTTCCGGGGGGAGTTCTACGAGTGTCTGACCGCCCGGCGCGACGAGTTGTTCGAGCTGGTGGACGCGGTGCTGTGTGCGGACGGTGCGGTGAAATCCCCGGTGGACTTGACGCTGTTGCCCAAGCATCGTCGTGGGCACGGAGCGATGTACGGCGGCCTGAACCATGGCCGGATCGACACCGATCGGCTGCGGACGGTGCTGGCCGCTGCCGCTGCCGCGTTTCGGCGGCGGGCGCCTGGTTCTGGCGGTCGATGTGTCGCCGTGGCTTCGTTCGGACGCTCCGTGCTCAGCGGAGCGGCTGTTCTGCCACGTCTACGGCCGTGCGAAGACGGCGTCGCAGTTCACTCCGGGCTGGCCCTACTCCTTCGTCGCCGTGCTGGAGCCGGGCGCCACGTCTTGGACTGCGTTCCTGGACGCGGTCCGGCTTGGCCCGGCGGACGACGCGACCGCGATCACCGCCCCGCGCCAGCCGCCAGCGCTGTCAGGCCACCATCGATCGCTGGGACCAACACCCTTGAGTGTGCTGCTTGTTCAAGCAGCACGTGACGCTGTCCGAGTAGTGTCGTGACGGCCCTGCGGGCTTGACCGTCTTGCCTCTACAACTGGGATCCCTGCGGCAGTACCGTGGCTTGCTCACGCGGTGGATACCGACCTCGGGGGCATGCCCAGTGGCGGGAAACGCAATCACGCTCGGCAAGATGATCGCCAAGGCGCGGCGGCGCAAGGGTTGGCCGCAGCGGGACTTGGCCGCGATGCTGGAGAAGTCCGAGAGCTGGGTCTCCCAGGTCGAGCGGGAGATGATCCCGGTCAACAGCCTGCAGACGTTACGTCACCTCTCCGAGGCCCTTGACCTTGCGCTGCCCGAACTCCTCGCTGCCGAACAGCCGTCCGGGCACGCGCCGACGTCGGCTCACCGCGGGTCTTCCTCCACTAAGGTGGTCGGCAATCTTGATCCCGAAGAGGGTGAGGACCCCGTGCGACGCCGTAATCTGTTCGCCGCTGCGGCGGCCGTCTTCGCCTCCCCTCTGGCCAGCAGCACACCTGCTCAGGCCAGTGCGCTGTCCCCCATGGAGGACCTCCTCCTGTACGGAGCTGCACCCGCACCCGCGGACTGCGACATCTCTCCAGCTGGGGTCGCGGACGCGGTGAAGGCGTCCCGGGAGCACTTCCGAGCCGCCCGCTACGACACCTTGGCCCGCATCCTGCCCGGCCAGATTGCCCGCGCTCGGGCCCTGGAGCCGGCGGAGGTCTCCGCCACGGCGGTCGCCGACCTCTACAACATCACCGCCCGGCTGTGCATCAAGCTCGGCGAGGACGGGCTGGTGGCCATCACCGCGGATCGCGCGCTGACCTCCGCACGGGCCGGCGGGGACGCGTTGACGATCGCTGAGGCTCATCGGATGGTCTCCAGCGCCTGGCGTCGCCAAGGTCACCTCGCCCGCGCCACCGACATCGCGGTGCGCGCCGCGCAGGACCTGCGAGCCGACCGCACGGCTGCGGAGCCGGTCCGGCTGGCCGCGGGCAGCTCGCTGCTGGCGACCGCCGCCTACACCGCGGCGAAGAGGGGCGATCGGCCCGTCGCGCACGCGCTGATCGCTGAAGCCGCCCAGACCGCCAAAGCCGGCCGGTCAACCCCTGAGGCCCGCACTGACACGGGCCTTGTGCAGGTGCGGCTGCATGAGCTGTCGGTCCACTACCTCCTCGGGGATGCCGGGCAGGCGATCGACCTGGCCAAGACCATCGATCCGACCGCGGAGCGCCAAGGGCGGTTCTTCATCGATGTGGCCCGTTGCTTCGATCAGTGGGGCAAGCCCGAGCAGTGCTACCGGGCCCTGCTGGCCGCCGAGCACGCGGCTCCGCAGGAGATCCGCCGCGGCGCGGTCCAGGACCTGGCCGGCGGCCTGATCCGCCACGACCGGCGCCTGCCGGGCGTGCGTGCCTTCGCCGGCCGCGCCGGTCTGCCGGTCAACTAAGGCCATCCGCAAGCAGTTTGCGACCTCGCAAGCGGCTTGCGGATGTGCCTCTCCTCGCGGCGGTTGACTCCTCTTGAAGCCGCCAGGGGCCCGGGCAAGGGCCGGCCTCTCTTCGCCCCTCGGCGGCGGTGATGACCATCGTCTTCGAGGAGTCGCACCATGCCCACCCTCCCCACCGCCCAGCCCCCACCGACCACGACGAGCGTCGAGGGGGACCAGCTGCGGGCCGACGTCGCCGCCGCTTTGCGCTCGGGCACCACGCTCCCGCCGTATGACGAAGTCCTCCGGCTGATCGACACCCTCAAGGGGCACCTCGCCCCGCTGGTCGACCAGGCCAAAGAGCACGTCAACGAGCACCGGCTGGGCGCGGACGCCTGGCGCCAGCCCATCGCGGGAGCCGAGTACCAGCTGCGGGCCGGCCCCGGCGACGGACTCGTCTCGGCGACCCGCCGCCTCCAGGCCCTGGCCCGGTGCGTGCTGCAGTTCGACCGCCACCTGCACCGCGCCACCGAGGGCGAGCGGTGAGGGGCCGCCACCGCGGCGGCCAGCCCCGGCTGGAGGCGTGGCTGGAGCGGCTGTGGCTGCTGGGCACCGCCACCGGCCTGACCCTGCTGGCGACGCTGGTCGTCCAGCACGACAGTGCCCTGGCCTCTTCCGTAGTGAGCGCACTCGGCACCACCTCGGCGCCGCAAGGCGCCCTACAGCTTCCCGCCGCGACCGCGGCGGGAGAACCGAAAGATCAAGTGAAGGGAGTTTCGCGATGGACAACCTGATCGTGGCGAAGCGCGCGGTGAAGGCCGCTCGTACTCAGGACCGCCTCAGCGACGGGGCGGTACCGGCAAGGGCGACGGCAACGACTGATCGGAGCCTGACATCATGACCGCCACCACATTGGCGGTCGAGAGCCTCGGCGGGGACTTCCCCGCCGAGGCGTTCGGCCGCACCTACCGCCACTAGCCCCACGTCGGCGACTTCTGCGAGTTGTTCACCTGGGACGACCTGAACGAGATCATCGCCCGGCACCGTCTCGAACCGCCGCGGCTACGGCTCTTCACCGACGGCACCCAGGTTCCCCCACACGCCTACACCCACCCGGTGGTCTCCAAGCGCCACACCGTCTGGCACCGCATCGAACCGGGCAACCTGCACCGCCAACTCGCCGACGGCGCCTCCCTCGTCCTGGACGCCGTCGACGAGCTGCACCGCGGGGTGGAAGGGCTCGCCGCATCCTTCGAGCGGCACCTTCGCACCGACGTGCAGGTCAACCTCTACGCCTCGTGGACCTCGAAGGAGGGATTCGGCCTGCACTTCGACGACCACGACGTGGTGGTCGTCCAACTCGAAGGCGCCAAACGGTGGAAGATCCACCAGCCCACCCGCATAAACCCCTTACGGATCGACGTCGAAGCGCCTCAGCCGCCGGTCGGGGAGCCGGTCGCCGAGATTGTGCTGCGGGCCGGCGACATGCTGTATCTGCCGCGCGGCTGGTGGCACGCGGTGGCCGCCACCGAGGGCCGCTCGCTGCACCTGACGTGCGGCCTGACCCCCACCACCGGCGCCGACCTCCTTGCCTGGCTGACCAGCCAGCTACGGGCCTCGCAGACGGTGCGCGCCAACCTCCCCACCCACGCTCCGCCCGACGAGCAGGTCGCCTACCTGGGGTCGCTGCTCAAGGAGTTCACAGCCGGCCTGCACGAGGGGGTGATCGAGGATTTCCTGGCCGCGCGAGGAACGATGGATCCTGGCCGGCCGATGCCCTCGTTGCCGTATGTCGAGTCCATCCCGGCTGAGCCCGAGCTCCGGCTGCGCCTGACCGCTGCTGGCGCCTGGTATGAGGTGGACGGCGAAGGCCGCGTCGTGGTGGGCGCCGGTGGGCAGCAGTGGACGTTCGCCGCCCCCGTCCTGAGCGTGATCAAGCAGCTCGTCGATGGACGAGAGGTGCCGCTGGGGGAGTTGGCGGTAGCGTCGTCGCTTCCTCTTCACCAGATCGCCGCGCTGGCAGCCGAGTTGGTGACCGCCGATGTCGCTGCCGTCAGTCGCAGAAGGTAGCTGTTGATGTTCACTGCCCCTGAGAGCGATGTCAGGGATCGCATGCTCGCCGCCCGCGACCACGCCCACGCCCTGCTGGGCCTTGGCCGCGCCGCGGGCGGCGAGGTGTGGGGGTACGCCGGCCGGACCCTTTCCGGGCCCGCAACAAGCCTCGACGACGGTCCCGCCTGGCTGCGGCTGGTCAGCGCACCGGAGGAAAGGGCCGGCGGGAAGCTGTGGGAGGGCCCCACACAAGCCCAACGGTCGGTGCCCGTCGTCGTGTCGCGTCCGCGACTGATCGAGGTGGCCGACTGGTCCGCCGAGGGCTTCGCGTACCGCGCCGAGCTCTACGAACGCCTCACCACTCCACCGGTGAGTCGCAGCCCGGCCGTCGTCGACAGCGTTGCGTTGTCGGATGCCTGGTGGCAGGACCTGCACCGGGCTCTGGACCGCCTCGCGGACGTTGCTACGGGCCGTCAGGCGGTCCGCGAGCAGTACATCCGCCGCCGCGTGCCGGAGTTCACCGGCGTCACCCCCGGCGAGATCACCTTCACCACCGCCCACGGCGACCTGCACTGGGCTAACCTCACCGCCCCGGCCCTGACCCTGCTGGACTGGGAAGCCTGGGGAACTGCGCCCGTCGGTTACGACGCCGCCAACCTCTACCTGCACAGCTTGCACGTGCCGGACCTAGCCGAACGCGTCCGTAAGGAATTCGCCCACGTCCTGGGCACGCCTGCCGGCCGGGTCGGGGAGCTGACCGCCTGCACCGAGATCCTTCAAGCAGCCCCCCGCGTGCCGTTCTACGCCGACCTGGCTGACTTGGTGCGTCGGCATGTCGATCAGCTGTAGCGGTCGTTGAACAGCTGGTAGCCGGCTGCCGGCCGTGGCCCGGGGCAGAGGCGTGGGCTCGCGAACCGCGTGCCCACCAACTCCAACGCGACCTTCAGGAGCAGTGGTTGAGGTTTGGTCGCGCCGCGGTGGCCGTAGCTGAGGCCGGCGGTGCCTGAGGGGCTCTGCACGGTCCGCGCGGCCAGTAACGCGGGGTCGGCCGGGCCACGAAGGCCGCATTCCGCTCCACCAGCGCAGGAAGGACCGCAACAGTGGCCGTGGATTGCCGAGCAAGGTCGCCCTGACCTGGACGAGCCTGCGCGGTCTGCGGGAGGCGACCGGGCTGTGCGTGCGCACACTGCGGGGCATGCAGCTGGCCCGCTACGACCAGGCGGCCATAGACCTCGCGGGCCTGGATCTGTCCCGGGAGGTGTCCTTGACGGTCGTGGCCGCCCGCGAGTGGATGACGCCGCACTCCAGCCGCGCCTGCCCGCCCTGTCTGGCCAAGAGCCCTGTGTGGCCGCTGTGGTGGCGATTGGGCATCGCCGCGGTCTGCCCCACCCACCACTGCCTCCTGATCGATGTGTGCCCGTCGTGCGGGGTCCGGCTACGCCGCGGCAGTGAACGTGCCCCGCGCGGGTTGCTGACACGGCCGCCGTGGCCCGGGCCGGGTGAATGCGGCAACCGGCCCCCGCATGGACCTAAGGGCCGGGCGGGGCTGTGCCACCAACAGCTCGCCGCCCTGCCCGCCGTCGCTGTCCCCGACGCCGTGGCCGAGCTCCAGCGCCGCGCCCTCAGGGTCGCTGACGGCCGCTGTGCACTCCTGGCGGGTGAGCCTGTTGCCGCCGGCGAGTGGTTCGCCGCGCTGCGGCGCCTTCACGCCATGACACGGCTCGCTGCTCTCGACGACGACCTCGTGGGCCTGCCCGACGTCGTGGCGCACGCCTGCCAAGAACAGCAGCAGCGGCGCACCAGAAGTTCTCGTGGGGGTGGCGGCATCCGGCTGGGGGCGATGCCTGCCACTGCCGCCGAGGCATTGGCCGCGCTCGTCCTCGCGGACCGGGTCCTGGGCGCGCCCAGCATGCACGTCGGAGCCACGAGGCTCGCTTCCTGGCTAGAGCGGCTGACCGTCCAGCGGCGGGCGGCCGGGCGAACCGACCCGTTGCGCTACCTTCCTCGCTCCCCGGTCCTGGAGCGCATGATCAGGGCGGGGGCACCGCGCTCCTCCCGCGTCGCCGGGGCCCTGGACGCCGCCGGACACGGCCTGCCCGTCCTCGCGCCGCGGCACCTCCCGCATCTGGCCCACCCGCGGGACTACCAGGAACTGCTCGCCGCGCACCTGCCCGGCACCGCCGAGGCGTCGGGACGGCGCCTGGCCGTCCTCGCGCTGGCCCGTCTGGCCGGAGCCGGCAGCTGGGCCGCGGCCGCCGCCTCCTTGGGCCTGCACGAAGGCCAGGCTGTGCGAGCCGCGGACGCTCTCGTGCGCCGCATAGGGGACCCGGACGCCTTCTGGCAGGCGATCGGCGCGATGGCCGGCCGTATGCGGCAGCGGGGCCTGGTCGACTACGCCACGCGCCGGGCCGCGCTCGCCGACCTGCGTGAAGTTCCCCACCGCGTCCTCGCCCCGATCCTCCACCCCCTGGGATGGGTGGTGACGTGGCAGCGCCGGCGGCATGCCGCGGTGTGGGTGTGGCAGCACCTCACCCAAGGCGATGTCCGCGACGCGCCCGCCTACACCTGGGGTTGGCAGGACGGTACGGCAACCGAGTCCATACGCGAGGGCTGGCGGCGCTTCGATACTCGTCTGCCAGCCCCGGCCGCCGACGCCCTGACCGCCTGGGGGACCACCCGCCTCGCCCGAAGAGAGTGCCGATGAGCCCACGACGGCCCCGCACCCTGCGACCGATCCACACCGCCGAAGACCACAGCTACCTCCACTATGTCGACCCCGCCGGCACCGAACGCCTTACCGCCGCCGAGCACGCCGCCACCGTGGCGTTCGAGGACGCGCTGCCGATCCGCGCGATCCCCTCCTACGCCGGGCAGCGCCACACCCCTGGCCACTACTGGTCGGCCAGCACCGACCGATTGGTGGGCTACGAGTCGTATCTGGAGTCGAAGTGGATGAAGCTCCTCGACTTCGACCCCCAGGTGGCCGCGTTCAGCGCCCAGCCCTTCACCCTCGAATCCCGCGACGCCGAGGGCACCTGGCGCCACACCCCCGACCTGTTCGTCCGCCGAGGCGACGGCACCGCGCTCGTCCTGGACGTCAAGGACGATGCTCACCTCGCGACGCCCACGGTCCGCCGTCAGGCCCGGCGCACCGCCGCGGTGTGCCGCACGGTCGGTTGGGAGTACGCCATGGCCGGCGAACCCGATCCCTTGCGCTGGGCCACGGTGGCCTGGCTCGCCGGATACCGCCGCCCGCTGCGTGCCGGCGCGGCCCTCGTCGACGCTGTGCTGGAGCTCGCCGGGCAGCCGGTGGCGGTGGGGGAGTTGGTGAGCTTCCAGCCTGTCCCGGAGTTGGCCAGGGCGGTGGTCTATCACCTGATGTGGCACCACCGTCTCACCTTCGACGCCACTCGCCCTTTGCGGGACCACACCCGCGTGCACCGTGCCGACGTGGGGGGTGTGGCGTGAGTCGTCATCGGTTGGCCGCCACCGACTGGGTCGAGTTCGAAGAAGAACGCCACCAGGTCGCCGGCCTGGACGGTGCGTTGGTGCGGCTGCGATCGGAGGCCGGGCGGATGCAGACCATCATGCTGACTGTCCTGCTGGCCGACCCCAGCTTCCGCGCCGCCGTCGAACCACCTTCCGCGACGGCGAAGGATGGTGGAAGCGGCTTCGATCCGGCAGGGGCCTTGGTGGGGGTGGATGAGGCGGTCAAGCAGGCGGCACTGGCGTTGGAGGCGCACCTGCTGGAGGCCATGACCGGCTACCGCGGCGGCGACGCCCTTCAGCCCGAGGCCGGCGAGCCCCGCCCGCAGTTCGTCCGGCCCGGCCGCTGACCGCCCGGGTGCAGGCGAAGGCCGAGGAGCTGGGGGTGAGCGAGCGGTGGCTGTGGAAGCGGTGGGCCCAGCGCACCGAGCAGGGCCTGTGGGCCCTGGTCGACAAGCGCAAGACCCGGATCCGCAACCCGCTGCGCAACCTCGATACGTCGCGCCCGAGTTCCAGCGCGATTGCGCCCCCGGTGCCGTACCCGACGGCGGCGATCTGGTCGGGGTCGGTCCGCGGTTCGGCCCGGAGCACGTCGAGCGCCGCGTGGCCGATGCCTCGCATCCGGTCGGGGTCGGCGAGCAGCGGCATGCAACGGGCCAGCATCTCCTCGGGGTCGCCCAAATAGCGCCCGCCGTGGAGGTCGAAGGCCAGCGCCACGTATCCCAGCTCAGCGAGCTTCCCGAGGGTTCTGATCAAGAGAATCTTGAAGGTGACCGTCGGAGTCGGCCAGCCTGTGGCTGTCGTGCCTGGGGGCGGTGCGCCGAGGGTTCGCCGCACCGCGGGTGTCCCCGTGGCGCATTGGCGGGCCACCCCCAGGGCGCACTCCGGCCGAGACAACCGCGGTGGCTGGCGACTGCCGAACCCCTTCGGTCCGGTTCTCGCTGGCAGGAGGTTTGGTCGACTGCGAGGAGCCGTGCGATGCCTTCGGTCGTCTGATGCTTCTGGAGGTGGGCATCAGGTCCTGGAGGAGGAAGCTGCCTCCCGATCCTGGCGCGGTCGTCCGGTGCACCTGTCTTGCTACAACGGCGTGAAGACTGCCTGGCGGGCGGACCATGCCAAGGCGCTCTGGGTTCGGTGGGAGAAACCGAGGCGGTTCCAGTGGAAGATGACGTGGAGGGCGAGGACCTGCCGCAGACCGCGATCGAGTCGTCCGGCGTGGGCTGCGGTGCCGAGCGCCGCGCCTGTGTCGCGGAAGGCCGCTACCCACGTGGTGACTGGCTGGACGGGGCCGTCGTCGGTGAGGTTGGGGCCCTTGGGGGCGGTGCTGGCCTGGAGCAGGGTGCGGAGCTGTTGGACGAGTTGCAGGCGTTGCTGTTCGGGGATTTGCTCGGCTGTGGAACGGCCCTCTTCGCTGATGAGACGGTCCCAGACGTCGCCGGTTTCGTACCATTCCAGGCCGGCGCCGCGCATCATGGCGGAGCACAGCAGGACAGAGAGTTCGCGGCGGCCGAGGGTGACGTTGGGGCGAGCTGTCAGGCGGAGAATTTCGCGGCTGTCGGCGAAGAAGAGTTCGTGGGCGGTGTCGATGCCGAGGGCGCCGCCGAAGGCTGCGGTCTCGGGTTCGTAGATGCCGGGCCACCAGCGCTTCACGTGGTTGTGCTCCCGCAGTTGGTCGAGGACCGCGCTGACGTCGGTCGCGGTGGTGGAGCCGGGGAGCGCGTCGAGGCGTAGGCGCCAGCAGGGGTGCTTGCGGATGAACCACCAGCCGGTGATGCCGCCGGCTGATTGTGCCTGGCTCAAGGCAGGTTCGAGATGGGCGGCTGCGATGGATTCGGCGGCGGCCCAGTCCTGGAACTCGATGAAGATCTGCTGCCAGCCGAGGTGACTGGCCTGGTGTACGAGGGCATCATGTCCAGCCTGCTGGAACAGTTCGACGGCGTCCGCTAGGTGCGCGGGATGCATGTGGGTCTGTCGGGCGGTCTCGTCCAAGCGATGCCCGGCCAAGACGTCGAGGACGGCCCGGTCGATGGCGGTCAGTCGATCAGGAGGCATGCGTCCCATCCCGTCTGTGTGATTGGCGCGCCAGCGGTCAGCGAGGACAAAGCCAGGGCACTTCCGGAGGTGCCGGTCAGCAGTCCCACATTCTGGTCGTCAGCTGTTCGGAAATGGCTGGACAGGGTTTCGCCTAATAGCGGCAGCAGCGTGCGCAGGTGGGGGTAGGGGCTGTCGTGGGCGGCGCGGGCCGTGGTCTGGTAGATGCCGGCCCAACCGTGGCAGAGCGAGGCGTCGCGTACGAGGGCGAGCTGCGCCGGATCGGTGAGGGACAGGTAGAGCGCGGCTTCGTACATGTGCTGGAGTCCGCGGTCGTCCAGGGCGATGCCGGCGAGTTGTCCGGCGCGTGCGATGCCGGGGGTGCCGTAGCACCAGCTCGGGCGGCCGGGGCCATGCTGCTGTGCCTGGCCGGACGTGAATTCGGCCTGGGTGAGATGCAGCGGCCACCAGGGGCCGCGGTCTGCGTCCTGTCGCCAGTCATCGAGGTGGGAGCAGATGGTGTGGATGGCCTCGTGCTGGCCGTCGACACTGACGCCGCGACGGAGGGCTTGGGCGAGGAGCAGCAGGGGACCGGTGATGCCGTGCGCCACCCCGAGGTTGCCGTGGCCCTGGGCGAACTTCGCGCTGATGTTGCGGTTGGGGTCGTGTGCGACCCACCAGCCGGGCAGCCGGTGGTCGTCGACGGTCACCGGGTGGGTGAGGGCGACGAGGTAGTGCAGGACCTGCTCCAGTGCGCCGCTGGTCGGATCTGCGCGCAGCAGGTAGGCGCCGATGCCGGTCAGGCCGCAGAAGAGGTCGTACTCGGCGAAGGTGGCCAGCTCGCCGCGGCGAATCCGGGCGAGCGCCTTTTCGGTGCGGTGGTGGGCCAGGGCGGTGACGTGGTGGTGGAGCTTCTCCCACGCGTTGCTGTAGAGGGCCTGGAAGCGGCCGTGGGGCACGGTGTTGAGCAGGACGAAGGCGAGGGCGGGGGCGCCGTGGAACAAGCCGGCGCTGTCGGTGGCGTCGAGTTCGCCGGCGGCTGCGTGATTGATCCAGCGGTGCGCCAGCTTCCAGGGGCCGGTCCGGGCCTGGGCGCGCTCGATGTGCAGCAGCGCGACCCCCGCTGCCCCGTCGGCCAGCGACTGCCCTTCGAAATTCTCAGGTGGGGGTGGGTCGGACAGGGCGGTCGCGTATCTGTGCGCTAAGTGTGCGGCTTGGACTCTGGTGGTCATGTGGTTCTCCGGGCGGTGTGGCTCAGCGCTGCCGTGCGCGCCAGCCGGAGGGTGAGGGCCTCGGCCTTCGAGTCGGGGCCCAGGGCACGGATGTGGTGGGTATGAAGCAGAGACCGCAGCACGGTGAGGGGGTCGCGTTGGCCGACGAGGGCGCGACGGTAGGCAGCCAGGGATGCGGCGCGGGATTCCCACGTCTCGTTCACTGCCGCGCCGTGTGCCGTCTTCGAGAACGGCTGGAGTGCGCCGGGTTCAGTCGCGGCCAGGGTCTGTTCGCGCAAGGTCCGGTCCAACGCGCCTTGCTCATGCGGGAGATGCGTGATGAGCCAGTTCAGACCGGCGTCGGCGGTGGGGGCGAGGTGGGTGGCGAGGTTGAGCAGGCTGGCGGCCGTGAGCGCTTCCGCGGCCAGGGCGTCGTGGTGGGCGACGAAGCGGATCTGGGCCAGGGCGGCGGCGGAGTCCGCGGCGAAGACCGCGTGCGCGGCGTCCAGGGCTGGACCGTGTCCGTAGCGCCCGGTCTGCGGGGTGTAGCTGGTCAACGCGAGGTCGGCGATCAAACCGTCGTGGTGCAGGGCAGTGGCCCAGGCGTGTACCGCGCTGGCCGCCGGCCCGTAGGCGCCGTCGGACAGGTGTAGGACGAGGGCGAGGTGACGGCCGGCTTCGGGGCGGGAGGCTTCACGGTGTCGCAGGAACCACCACTGTGGCGGTTGGTCGAACTGGGCCAGAAGCGCGGGCAGGTGGCGATCGAGGATCTCGTCGTGCCGCTGCGGATGGCTGTGAAGGTGCGCGCGGAGAACCATGCCGGCCCCGGGCAGCCGGGAGTCGGATACGTCGATCGGAAGCTGTGGTGAGGGCAGCGGGGGGCTCTGCTGCGGGTGGGTGCGTCGGAGGGGAAGCAGGATCTCGTGGGCGCGGCCGATCCATCCGTGCCGGTCTGGTTCAGGGGCCTCGCGCAGTTCGAGACGTTTGGCCTCGTCGAGGCGGGACCGCAGGAGCTGACGATGGACAGGGTGCGTCAAGTCCAGGGGCAGACGTTGCTCCAGCTCGACCAGGGCAACCCGAGTCGGCACGCGCATGCGGCGGCGCCAGGCAGCCAGCGCTTCTTCCCATTGCGGCAACTTGGCTGTGCGGGCGGGCAGATCGGTCGCCGTCAGGAGCCATCGGGCCGGCGCCAGGACGGTTCGGCGATACCGCACGCGCGGCAGGTAGGGAAGCCGGCTGGCCGCGCCGAAGGAGAACGGACAGTACACGGCGCAGCGGACGGTGGAGACCTCGGCGAGGAACCGCGCCAGCGGGGGCGTTTGTACGCCGGCTTCCAGCACGTGGGGGATGTGCAGTTCGACCCGCCGGCCGGTGGAGCGCTGCACCAGGTGCAGATGGCGGGCATCGGCAGTGACGGCCAGGTCCGCGAGGGCGACCACCTCTTTGTCATCGTCCGGCCGGTGCTCGGCCAGCGGGACGACGGGCAGCAGCTGCACGGTGCGGGCAATGTTGGCGTTGCGGTGCCGGCGCGGGGTGAAACTGAGCTGCGCGGTCACCGTCGCTTCCGAGGCGGGGCGGTAGGTGCGCGCGAGGGCATCGCGGTCCGCCTCGGGTAAGAGGTAGGCGAATCGGCCCGCCATGCTGTTAGTGGTCCGCGGCACGCTGGTGACCCACACGTCGAACCGTCCGCGGGCCAACTCCCGGGTGCTGGCCGCGTGAAGTTCGAAGGCCACCTCCAGCCGGGGGGCGAACTCGGGCTCCTCGGAGCCCGTGACGCGGGCCAGCTCGTCGACGTCCGCGTCGGTGAGCACCAGCTCCTCGCGCCCGTCCATGAGGACCTGCTGAAGATGGGCCAACAGCCACTCGTCGCGGTTCGTCCACGACGCGATCGACTTCTCCCGCTCCGCGCCGACGTAGGTCGCAGGCAGGCCCAGCCCGTGATCACCGATCAGGTCCAAGACGGGCACCGCGGCGCCGACACCGTAGCGGGCGCGGAAACGGCGGTGGTAGTCGCGCCATGCCTTGTGCCCGTAGGGATGCGGGGTGACCCGGTATAACGCGGCAACCGCGCGTTGCACCTCGGACACGACGGAGTGGGGGATCTGCACGTGACCGTCCACCGTCATGTCGACGAGGAGAGGCGCCGGAGCAACGGCCCGATCGCAGACGGCATGCATCCGCGGGACCGCGTCAACCAGCACCTTGCTGGAGGGAGCTTCGGCACTGAGGATGGCGTGGATGCCGTCCAACTCATGCACCAACGGGCCAACGCCAGGAAGGCCGTGCGCGCCGATCCGCTTCAGCTCGGCGCAGACGTGCGCCAGGGCGTCAACGGTGGTCATCGGCGCCCACAGGCTGGAGATCAGCAGATGCTGCGCGATGAGATCACCGAGCAGACCATCGACCTGCCCGTCAGAGGCGTTGGGGAACCGGCCGCGCATCTGCTCGCGCAACTCCCGATAGGAAACAGGCACGGCGGCAGCGGTCAAGGCCGCGAGGACGGTGCGCCGCGCCGGAACGGACACCTCCACGGGCGCCATCAACACCGCGCGTCCGTCAGCGGGCGGGCCCGAGGCCACGACCCGATCTCCGCGCACCACCGCGGTGTCGTTCGCCACGCACGACAGCCGCTCCACCACGGCGATGTCACTGTGCAGTTGGCGGATCACCTCGGCCAGCCACGCAGCATCGGCACGAGCCGTAGCCCGCGGCGGCCCGTGCCAGCGCACCTGCGCAGTCGGACCTACCGAGAGGGGGGCTATGCCGGCGAACCCCCCGAAGGGAGTGGCGCGGTGCTGCCACCGCAGCAGGTAGGAGGCGACCGACAGGACCGTCCGCTGGATCTGTCGTGGTCGTTTCTGTGCCCCGCTCACGAGGCTCTCGACTGCCTGACACAAAACGGGAGAGGCCACTCGCACGGCATCGCGCACGTCGGCGTCCTGCCAGAGGCCGCCGAGCCAGGCACGGGCAACGGCCGCGTCTCCCAGGCCGCCGCGCGGGAGGCCGGCGACGCCAGGGCGGGTGGTGGCGCGCAGCATGGCGCCGCCGTCGTACTCGTAGATCACCGGAGGGAAAGCGGACACGCAGGTTCCTTCGACGATGGGGAGTAATGGCCACAGGTGCTGGTGTGCCGGGCTGATGAGCCCGGCACACCAGCGAGGAGCCGATTAGGCCGGGTCCTCCGTGAACGACGTGCAGGCCGAAGCCCCGTTGGCGCAGGTGTTGCCGCACCCGTCGTTCGTGGCGCACAGCAGCTTGCCGTGCGGGTGGGCGGCGACGACGACCTTCACGTCCAGCGGCGCGAAGTCCTCCTCACCGTCGATCTCCGTCGGATCGAGCAGCGCGATGTGACTCATGAATCCTCCCCTTCAGTGATGGAGTGGTGCATGAAACCCTGGCCCCGCGGTTACTGCGTGGGCCAGGAGAGCGAGATCCGGCAGTGCACCTTGTCGATGACCCGGTCGCCGCGGACCTGGTCATCGCTGGTGCCGGCCGGATACACCCGGATGACCGGGCTGGGGCCGCCGCGGCGGCTGAATTCCCAGGTATGCAGCTGTTCCGCCACCTCGTCGGCGAGCTGCTGTGCGTGGGCCCCCAGAGCGTGCACGCCGAATTCGGACGCCTCACCGTCCTCGGTGCGGCGGTAGACGACGTACGCGAAGCTGTCCTTGTCGACGGCGGCGAGGGAGAAGCCGGGGTTGGTGGGCGCGACGATGCCGGAGTCGAGTTCCTTGTCGAGCGCCATGATGCAAAAGCCCGGCAGCCCGATGGCCAGGTGCATCTGCAGTGTGTCCATCAGTTCCCCGCGCCCGATGGTGACCCCGGTCCACGCCTCGACCCGCGGTGTGGTGATCGCGTTGTCGAGCTGGCTGGGTTCGATCGGGACACCGTCGTCGAACCGCAGACCGATCTCCGCGCTGCCCGCGACCAAGAGCAACGTCACCTCGTGGGCGGTGGCGCCCTGCATCGGCACGAAGCCGCAGATCTTCGCCGACTCGCTCTCCAGGTGACCATCGCGGCGGACGAAGGCGACGGAACGGGTCAGCCCCCGCATCCGCAGGGGCACCACCAGCCGCCCTTCGGGAGCGAGTTGATCGAGCCAGGCTGCGGGGATGTCCCAGGCCCCAGCGGTGACCATGATGACGTCGACCTCTCCCAGGCCGGGGATCGGCTCGGCGGCATCGGCGGTGACGACCTGGACGCTCTTGTAGCCCTGCTCGTCCAGGAGCCGCCGGGCCCGCTCGGTGACCTCGGGGTCGATGTCGACCGAGGTGACCTCGCCGGAATCGCCGACCAACTCGGCCATGTAAGCGGCGTTCAGTCCACCGGAGCCGATCTCCAACACGCGCATACCAGGGCGTAGTTGGGCCTGTTCGAGCATCATGGCCTGGATCTGCGGAGCGGAGACGCTGCTGATCTGCACGCCGTACTCGTCGGTCTTCGTGACGACGGCCGCGTAGGGCTCGTAAGCCTTTTCGAGGGGGGTCTCGGGGGCGAAGGCGTGACGCGGGACCTTCCGCATCGCCGCCTCGACCTCCGGCGTGACGAGCACGCCGTCCGCCCGTAGCTGGTCCATCACGGTGTTGCGCAGTCTCGTGGCCTGTTCAGTATCAACGGTCATGACGATCCTTCGTAGTGCGTTTCTGGAAAGCCGGCAGGCGGCGGACAGCGCAGCCTGCCACCTACGGCGAAGCTGACTCAGACGGCGTGGCCGGTCAACTGTTCGGGTTCAGCGGGCACGGCTTGTCGCAGTAGTCCTCACAGACGTGGGTCTGCCTGGTGTGTCGGGCGCCGAGTACCTCCTGCCTCTGGGCGTCGCCGCGGTTGTTGTTGCCCCGGTCACCAGCGCTCTTCGCCGCCTTGATGGTGTCCTTACCCTTGCGCACGTTGTCCCTTCGGGGTGGTTGTTTCGCAGGGCGGTGAAGTCCGCCCGTTGCCTGTGAATTGGTGGAATGCGTGGGTGAGGTTCAGACGGACGACCGCCACGAGGGTCGCCCGAGGACCGGCGGTGAGGCGCAGCCCGCGGTCCTCTCGAATCGCAGCGACAGGTTGGAGGGAGAACAGCGAGTGTCACGGTGGTGGCCGACCTACCTGCGTCCGCCGTCAGATGAGCGGGACGGCTTTGAGCTGGTCGGCGAGCTGAAGGGCGCTGGGTCGACTGCCGGGCGGCTGCGTCATCGCGGCGCTGAGCGGAGCGAGGAACTGGGGCCAGGGATGGCCGGCGGCCTTGGCGAGGGGGATCTTGATCGTGGCGATGGCGCGGCGCAGGGCGAGCGAGGTCATGGTGCTGGGGTCGATGCCGGCGTCGGCGTAGGCGAGGGGCCACGTGGTGGTGGCGGCCCACCACAGGCCGGCGGCCAGGGTGTAGACCTCGTCGTCGGAGTCGAGCACCACGCCTACCGTGGTGGACTCCAGGGCGGCGGCGAGTTGAGGGGAGAGCAGGTACACCAGGCCGCCGAGGTAGGAGGCGGAGATGGCGTTGCCGATCCGTGAGGCGGCGGTGCAGGACAGCAGCCGGACGCCTGCGGTGGTGTGGACGGCGTGGTGGGGGCGCAGGTCGCCGTGGACCCAGCCGACAGCGTGAAGACGCCCCACTGACATGCACAACTCGACTGCGGCGCGACGGGCTTCGTCCCGACCGGCGTTCGTGTCGTCGCGCAGTTTCTTGAACGTGTCCCACGTGGTGGGGCCGTCAGCCCAGGCGGTGATCAGCCAGGCCCAGGGCGCGGGGCAGTAGACGCCGTCAGCGGTGTGCAGGACGCGGACGCCCCCGGGCGGCATGGCCCGGAGAGCGGCGGCTTCGCGCACCAGGGCCCGGGCGGCGTTCTCGCCGCTGGCGACCTTCACGGCGACCGTCGTGCGCGGGCCGCGGACCTGCCAGAGCTGGTGGTCGTGGCGGTCGCGCATCAGGGTCCAGGTCGTGGGGGAGCCGGCGCATTGGGTGGCGTAGGCACTGGCGGTGTCAGGGCATTGCAGGCGTGGTGTGGCGCCGATGGTCATGGGGCTCCGTAATGAGAGGAAAGAGACATGCCGAACAGCTGGGGCGGGTACTGGCTAGTCAGAGCGGAATCGTGATCAACCAGTCCGCGAGCTGATGGGCGGTGGGCCGGCGGCTGAGCGAGGGAGACATCGCGGCGGCCAGCGGGTCCAGGAACTCCGGCCAGTGGTGCACGGTGGGATCGGCACGGGGCACTTTGCCACTGGCGATGACGCGCCGGAGTTGGGAGCGGCTCTTCGTCTGCGGATCGAATCCAACCTCGCGCTGCTCGTGATAGGCCAGCGGCCACGTACCGGTGGCTGCCCACCACAGCCCGGCGGCCAGGGTGTAGACCTCCGAAGGGCGGTTGAGGAGCACGCCGTTGCCCCGGGACTGGTCCACCGCGCTGGCCAGTTCTGGCGAGAGCAGATGCACCAGGCCCCCGCCGTAGCCGGCGCTGGTGCGCTTGCCGGCGTGGGTCGCCCAGGCGCAGGACAGCAGCCGGACACGGCCACGCCCACGGGTATGCACGACGTGATGAGGGTCGAGGGTGCCGTGCAGCCAGCCGGCCGTGTGCAGGCGACCGACGGCCCGGCACGTCTCAATCGCGACCGCACGAGCCTGCTCGCGACCTTGCCGATCGCCCTCGCGCAAGAGGCGACACGCCTCCCAGGTCGTCAGGCCGAGCACCCAGGGGGTTACCTGCCAGGCGAACGGATCCGCCGGGCGCAGGTCGCAGCCGGCTCCCAACGGCCGTAGGTTCCCGGCGGGCATGGCGCGCAGATTCTCGGATTCCCACACCAGGGCCTGGGCCGCACTCTCGCCTCCGGCGATCTTGACCGCCACCGACGACTCAGGGCCGCCGACATGCCACACATGGGTGCTGGTGTAGCTGCGGCACAGTCGCCAGATCGCGGGGGAGCCGACCAGCCGGTTCGCAAGGGTGGTGGCCTCGAACGGAGTACGCAGGCGCGGCTTGCGGCTAGATACGATGCTGCTGGTCACGTGAAGTCCTCCGCCGAGCACTCCCGGGCCGACGCACGGCCAGCGTCGGCCGTCGCCTCGTCGCGGAGCAGGCTGAGGGCGCGGTTCAGGGCCTCGACGAGTCGACCAAGGCCCTGCGCCCGGACCACCGCCTGCGGGAGAGCGAGGGGCGCCGGAAGCGGCAGCCGCCGGCCGGCTTCGCCGAGCGTGGCCCGCACGCGAGCAGCGTCGATCGAACCGACCGGACGGCTCGCGAGCACGGCGCGTATCTCGACGACGAGTCCACGTCCGTACGCGGTGAGCTGGTCCACCACCTCCTGGACCACCTCCCGCTCCCGGACGCCAGGACCCTGGGGTTCCCAGGCGCGAGCCAGCTCGACGAGCGCGCGAACCTTAACCTCGGTAGAGCGGGTGTTGCCGTCGGTCAGGCCCTCAACGACCTGGCGCTCTCTGCCTGCGAGAAGAACCTGCTCGAACGTCGTGTTCACTGTTCGACTCCCTGCCGGCCCACTCGCAGGAGGGCCCAGACGCTTTTGCCGGCGGACGTCTTCGCGACGCCCCAATCTGCGGACAGCTCGGACAGCACCCTCAGCCCACGCCCCGTTTCGGATTCCGCATCAGGGTGGCGCTGTACCGGACCGCACGGTGACGGGTCCGACACCGTGATCCGCACCGCGGTGTGCTCTGGCCGTTCCACGGTCAGGCGGCAGCAGATCGGTTCCTCTTCCGGCAACCGGATCGGCGTGGCATGGCGCAGGGCATTGGTGACCAGTTCCGAGACGACCAGCTGTGCGGAGTCGATCAGAGAGTCCAGACACCAGCACGCCAGCGTGGTGCGCACCGAAGCCCGAGCCTGGCCCACTGCCTGTGGGATCAGGGGAAGGGTCTGCGTGTAACCCGGGATCGTAAGGGTGAGAGGACGCAGGGGCGGCGCAACGGACGGAAGGGGGGCCATCGTCACCGGCCCCCTCGCAGTCCCGTGTACGGCTCGCGCCGGGTGCGGGTTGCCGCATCTATCGGCCGGGTGGTCCAGAGCTGCGTGATTTTGGATGTGGTCGAGCGGTGGTGCTCCTGGTTGTGTGTCATCAGAGCGTCTCCAGGGGGACTGCGGGTGCATCGTGGGGAGGGAATCCGCGGGGGAGGCGGAAGCGGGGGTTACCCAGGGCTCGGTAGCAGCGACGGGCTCCGAGGAAGGCGGTACGGGCGTGGAGCCATCGATGGTTGTCCAGCAGGTACCCTTCGCCGGCGTGGAGCTCCAGCGGCTGTTGGTGCCGGGCGGCAGAGTCACGGAGGTTGGGCAGGTACGTGCGTGTGAACGGGTGCCAGCGCACCAGGCCGTCCTGCCTCAGCCGTATCGAGAACCGGCCGCCGGGGAGGGGCGCGAAGACCGGGGCGAAGACGCCGTCGGCGCGGCCGA
This sequence comes from Streptomyces lunalinharesii, assembly GCF_039532155.1. Lineage (NCBI taxonomy): Bacteria > Bacillati > Actinomycetota > Actinomycetes > Kitasatosporales > Streptomycetaceae > Streptomyces > Streptomyces lunalinharesii. Next base: position 158,260 of record NZ_BAAARK010000006.1, on the reverse strand, counting down.
AGAAGGCGGCCTGCGGCTCGGAAAACGCGGCCAGGGCCTCGGGTTGATGGGCGTGGAGGGTTGAGGTCACTGCCTGGCCGTCGGTCAGCAGGCAGACGCCACCGCATTCGGCGGGCTGGGCGCAGACGAACAGCATCAAGCGCGGAGGCACAGGCAGGCTGGAGCGGTCGGTGTGGGGCGCCAGCTCGCCGTGACCTAGCCCGGCGAACCCCGCTCGACGGGTGTGTCGGCCGGTGTCTCGGATCACGGTCAGCCCGTCTGGGTCACTGTCGCGGTGGGCGCTGAGGTGCAGGTACCGGGAAGTGACCTCCAATACCGCGTCGCGAGAATCGAGACCGTCGAAGGTAACGAGACCGACGTTCCTGACCTGCTGCTCGACGGCGTGCGGAGCGTCGCGGACATGCAGGTTGACGTAGGAAGACGCGAAGAGGTCACGCGCAGTGGCACGGTGCACAGCCGAACTCCCTTGATGCGTATGGCCAGTGGCCTCACTGTCTGGAGTTGCTGGCGGCGGCGTAAAGCGACGAATTGTCGACTCGGGCATTTCGCCCACCACGGCTGAGGGCCGGCCACCGCGTGCTACGTTCCGACAGACCCGGTCGTCGACCTCTGCAAGAGGACCGTCATGTCGTACACACCCCCGCTGTGGCCCGTCTCCGTCAAGGGCATCGCCTGCGATGCCCAGGACCGAGTCCTGCTGTTGAAGAACGAGCGCGAGGAGTGGGAGCTGCCGGGCGGACGCCTGGAGATCGTCGCGCAATGCGGCCAGCCGGCCGACGAGAGCCCGCAGAGCGCGGTCGAGCGCGAATTGCTGGAGGAAACCGGCTGGAAGGTCAAAGCCGGCGCCCTCATCAACGGCGGCGTCTGGATCTACGAGCCGATCCCCGGCCGCCGGGTCCTGATCGTCACCTACGGATGCACGGTGCTCAACCCCGAACAAGAGCCGGTCCTGAGCCACGAGCACAAGAAAGTCGGACTGTTCACCGAACAAGAGGTACCGGGCCTCGTCATGCCCGACGGATACAAGCGGTCGATCGCGGCCTGGTACAAGACCAAGTAACCGACCATGGGCATCGGCCACCTCGCATCCCGCCCGACGAGCAACCACGTCGCATGGCACTGGGCGACCCCCCAAGCACAGACGATCCTGGCCACCCGCGACCTCGGCGCGATCCTGCGCTTCTACCGGGCCGTCCACAGCCTGAACCAGACCCAACTCGGCACCCTGCTCGGCTACGACAAGACCTACGTCTCCGCCCTGGAACTGCGCAAACGCACCGTCGACGACATCAGATCCCGACGCCGCATGTGCGAAACACTGCACCTGCCACCACACGTTCTCGGCGTCACCGACGCCGCCGACGCAGACCACCACGCGATGCTGCAGTTCGGACAGTCCACGGTGCGACTGGCCGAGATCGCCCGCCAGTCCGGCCACGCCTCCGAAGCGGTCGCCGAACTGTGGCCACTGGTTGCCCGACTTGAAGCCCGCGCCGAAGACGGCCACGCCGAACGCGACGTCCTGCGCTTGCTCGCCCGCGCCCGCGTCAGCCTCGGCGTCGCCCTCGGCAACATCCTCCCGGAAGAGAGGCTGAGCACCGCAGCCCACTGGACCGCCAAGGGCCTGGAGATCGCCAAGATCTTCGCCGAACCGAGCTTCACCTCCTACGCCCTGCGCATGCACGGCAACGAACTGCGCAAAGCACGACTTCGCGGAGCCGCGGTCGACCGCCTGTCCCGCGCCGCCGCACTGGCTCCAGATCACGATGCGCGAGCCGCAGTGCTGCCGCTCCTCGCCCGTGCCGCCGGCGCGCTCGGCAACGGCCCGCTGCTCGACAGGGTGATCAGCGAAACGGAGCACCTGCTTGACCAGGCCGAGCACACCAGCCTGTTCAACCCGTTCGCCCTGCACGAGATCCGACTGCGCGGCCTGATCGCCACGGGACGAGTCCACCTCGCCATACAGCGTGCGGAGAACACCCCAACACCGACCACAGCTGTCGCACCGCAGTGGCGCGTCATCGAGCAGGTGACCGTCGCCCACGTACGACTGCACGCCCAGGACCACGGAGGCGCCGCCGAATCGCTGCACACAGCAGTCCAGGAGGCGGTCAGGCAGCGCCTTCCTCACCAGCTCCAACGCGTCGTGCGCACTGCCGGAGAACAACTGCCCGAACTCAGGGACGCCGCTGAACACGCGCTCGCCAGGATGCGACAGGAGATGGCGGCTTGACCATGCGGAACGCGTGATAGTGATCTGGCTCATCGTCGGCCTCGGCTCGTCAGGGAAGGATGGGGTTGCGGGCAGGCCGAACGGCCTTTCAGGGGGCAGAGCTGCGCGCGAGGAGCGTCACGACGACGACGGCGACCACCGCGATCAGCAGGATCTGGCAGGCGATCTGTCGCCATCCCACGCCCCGACGATCAAGCCAGCGGAGCGGTGAACTAGGCAGTCTTCAAGTGCTCGTCTCCGCGCGAACCAGGAGCAACAGTGCATTGCGCTCGCCGAACCAACGCACCTCCCGCTCGTAGGCTTCCAAGTCCGAGCTGACGGTCTCCTGGTCCAAGACGATCACACCGTGGGCGAAGCCCTCGTAGACCGTCGCTCGCACCGTCGCCCAGCCGGAGCGCTCGTTCGGCGGGCACCCACGGCGCTCCCTTACGTACTGGTTGACGAATTGCCCTTGAGCTTTCGCTCGTTCGCGGAGTTGCGAGAACTCCTTGGAACCATCGTCGCCTCTCCCAGTCACCACGTAGGCAACCAGGCCCCTGGGCTGGGGAAAGCACTCGGTGGTGTGCGCGTTGTATGCGTTCCGCAGATCGCGAAGTCGCTTCCTCAGGAGTGGTTGGAACTGCCGATCCGGGGACGACCGGCCTTCGAAAGCACTCTCATCGCGACTCGTGCAGGCCATGTTGGGAACGGACTTCCGTAGGAGCTTGCCGATCACCACATGTCTCCCACGCCGAAGTAGAGCTCTTCGGCCACCTCTGCACCCCTGCTGCAAGGGATGCGGATGGGGGCGAAGCTGCCACCCGTACCGTGCGAACGGTGTCCGTTCTCCGGAACTCGAGACGGTCGGCATGATGCGATTGGCAGCGTCGACTCTCCTGCTGGCGAAGCCTCTTCAGAGGGTGGTGTTTCGCTGGTCATGACCCCATCGCACCGCGAGGCAGGGCCGTCTACCAGGGGAATCCAGAGGGGGGAAAATCTGTCAAGGGGGGAATTCCAGGAGGGAGTTGAGGCCATGATTGGGTTCCGCCCACCGACAGAGGTCACACTCATGCCAGACCCGTTCGCCGAACTCCTCGTCCAACTCCGGAAGGACGCCGGCCGGACACAGGAGGAACAAGCAGCCGCGATCAACGATGTCTCCCGCCGGGACACCCTGACCCGCCGCGAGGTCAGCCGCTATGAGAACTTTGAGAACGTCCCTACGAACCACACTCTCGGACACATCGCGGTGGCCTGCAGCTTCCCCTTCGAAGAACTAAAACGGGAGGCCCAGGCCGCCCGCGCTCGGCGGAGGAAGGGGAACGACCGTGAAGAGGAGGACCAGGACGCCATGAAGCGCCGCACGTTACTGGGAGGTGCCGTCGTCGGCGTGAGTGCAGCCGCTGAGCCTTGGGGACGGCTGGCCTTAGCCCTCAGCAAAGGCTCCCAAATCGATCACTCCGCTGCAGCCATGCTCATCGATCGGGCTGCTGAGCTGCACGTCCAGGAACTGAACCTCAGCGCCCGCCGCCTCCAGAGGATGGTGGAGTCACATCTCGACACGATCACCACTGCCCTGCCTCGCGCCGGGAAACACGAACAGGCACTTACCGTCGCAGCCGGGGAGACCGCGGCCCTGGCCGGATGGGTTGCATGGGACCTGGGCGAGCACGACAAGGCCGATGCCTACTACAAGGTCACATCACAGTGCGCGGCGACGGCTGGGCACCCTCCGCTCCGAGCGTTGGCCTTGACCTACGCCAGCTACGGGGCTACGGCACCGAGGGATAGGCTGACATTCCTCTCCCAGGCTGCCCAGGACGTACGGGGCCACGGGAATGCCACCGCTGCCGCCTGGGTCCTCGGCAGGCACGCGGAGGAAGCTGCGTCGCTAGGCGACGAGATGGGGGCGCTGCGTGCACTGGAGCGAGCGCGCTTCGCCTACGACTTCGCGGATCACACCAGTGAGCAGGCATGGGTCCGATTCGTAACGCCTTACCGCATGGACTCGCTAGCGCTCTCTGTGTACGGGCAGCTGGCGCGGTCCGAACTTGCAGCCACGGCCGATAGCGCGGTCGAACGCCTCGGAGAAGACCTACCGGATGGCGGTGTTGTCGTCCTCGGTGACCTCGCCGCGGCCCTGTTGCGCGGAGGCGACGTCGACCGGGGCGTCTACGTGTCGCGCCAGTTCGCTGCGGCGGCACAGGCCAAGCCCAACACGATGGGGAAGGACCGTGCCGTGCAGATCGCCGCAGGGCTCCCTGTTGGAGAACGGGAACTCGCGCTTCACCTGAAGCAGTTCGCGTCCTGAGCCGATCCCTGAGTTGGGCATCCGGGACGGCCCGGGACGCAATTACTGTCGTTCCTCAGCCCTTCGTCGTCTCCTCCACGACCCACGACAGATACGCTTCCGACCCGCCGGTCACGGGAAGGGTGATCCACTCGGGGACGTCGTACGAGTGCTTCTCTGCCACCCACGCCTCCAACTCCGGGAGACGCTCCGTGGTCGTCTTGTACGAAATCCGCCACTCCTGAGCGGTCTCGATCTCGGTCTTCCACCAGTAGAAGGCAGTGAACGGCGCATCGATGTGCGCGCACGCTGCCAACTTGCTCTCCACCGCGCCGCGCGCCAGTGCCTTGGCTTGGTCCTCGTCGTCGATGGTCGTCTGTGCAATCACGATGTCGGTCATGCCACTACCTCCCCAGCTCGGTGTACCCCGACCCTATCCAGCCGTCTGAGCTACCTCGAAAGTCCGATGCCGGAAGTTCTCGCCTCACCGTCGCCGAGGCGTCCGGCCTGGAACTGTGCAAACGCACCGTCGACGACATCGGATCCCGACGTCGCCTTTGCGAAACACGGCACCTGCCAACACACGTTCTCGGCGTTACCGATGCCGCCGACGCAGATCATCACGCGATACTGCAGTTCGGTCAGTCCGCGGTGCGACTGGCCGAGATCGCACGCCAGTCTGGCCACGCCTTCGAAGCGGTTGCCGAACGGCGGCCGCTGGTCGCTCGATTGGAAGCCCGCGCCTAGGCCAGCCGCGCCGAACGCGACGTTTTGCGCCTGCGTGCAGGCGTGCATGCCTGCACCCCGCGTCAGCATCGACGTCGCCCCAGCAGCGTGAGGCCCTGGACCTGTGACGCGTCGGGAGTGCCAACCAGAGCGTCCGCACCAATGTTCCCGTGGTCCTCCTATATAGGCAAATGAGTCGTCCGGCCGGTGCCTTGTCGGCCAATTATGGGATTCAGCCTCCTCCGCGTTCTCTGCTGAAATCGCTCACAGCAGAAGAGAAAGAGTTCGACCAAGACTGGAATATCCGCTGGACTGATGCCAAGGTGCAACGTCCTGAGGGTGGCATCTGGCCGGCGCAATGATCTGGTGCGATCTCTGCGTCATGAGGACGTCATTTGGTGAGAGGCCGGCTGCTGGTGTGTTCGTTCACGCGATAGTTGGTGCGAGATCGCCTCCCGATTCAGAGAGTCGAGGAGTGGAGGGGCACTTGGGAAGCGCAACATAGCCGACGACCACCGGTTAGCCAAACCGGCGACCGTGCAGACAATAGAAGGCGCTGACGCTCTGCTGTGTTTGCGAGAGGAATAGTGCGAACGAAGCTGGCGGTAGTGCAAGGAGTCAGAAGGTGGATCGCGAATATTTTGCGTGCAAACTTCTGGAAATCCGGTACGCCTTTCAAAGTAAGGCGTACTTCTAGAGAGGAGCTCTATGTCTGCATGTCCCCCGCCGGCTTCTTCGGCTTCACGTCATTCCGATCTCGTAGGCCGTGCGGCTTTCCTTACGGTCAAGGCTGCTGCGCTACACCTCGGCTTGTCACCCCATATGCTCTATGTGTGGAGGCATCGGCGGCTGGGGCCGCCGAGCTTCCGCATGGGGCCACGTGGGCGTGTGATGTATCGACGGGAAGCCTTGGACGCCTGGGTTCATGAACAAGAAGAAGTCGATTCCCGATCCAACACTGCTCTGAGTCCGTTGAGCGTCGCTCCGCAACATCTTTCCGGGCGAGCAAACGGCAGCTGAAGTGTGATGCGTCGTCGAGTCTAATTTCTCTCCCTTTCACCTAGGAGGTTGATTTGGCAGGATACATTGAAGATCGTTGGGTTAATAAGAAGAGGGCCCCAGTTACTGGGAGAAGGGAGAAGTCGGCTCGCTACGGTAAAGGTAAGCGATATAAGGTCGCCGGCATACCCGGAGTTCGGAACCGGTCGTTTGATTCTTTGGAAGACGCCAAGGCATGGCTCCGCCGGTCGGCGACAGATGAGGAGCGTGGGGAGTTCGTTGACGCTCGCGACGGGTCCATTACGCTCGCCGACTACATCTCGAGGCACTGGTTGCCAGGCGGGGGAGGCGCTCACAAGACCCAGCAGAACCAGGAGCGCAGGGTTCGGCTCCACATCATTCCGCATCTGGGGCAGTTGCCGCTGAGGAGCATCACGACGGCGGAACTCCGTTCCTATATAGCGAAGTTGGAGGCCGCCGTGGTCTCAGTCGACTATCGGCGTGGGATACTGTCGGAATTGTCGAGCCTCTTGGGGGCGGCTGTAGATGACAAGCGGCTTGTTAGCAACCCTATGTATGCGAAGTCCGTGAAGTGGCCCAAAGCGTCACAGGAACGCCGAGAGGCGTGGCCATCGGAGACCGCGGTCCGAGTTCGTGATGTGATTAGCCCACGAGGTCGAATCACCGTCGTACTTGGTCTGGGGTGCGGGCTTCGCCAGGGTGAGGTGTTCGGTTTGAGCCCGGATGACCTTGACTTCGCCAGGGGCATTCTCCCCGTACGTCGCCAAGTGCAGGCGATTGGAGGGAAGTTGCACTTCGCGCTTCCCAAGGGTGCGAAGACGCGTGCCGTCGACATGCCCTCGTCGCTGGCAGGGGAATTGAAACGCTACGTGGCACTGTTTCGGCCGACAGAGGTGGAGCTTCCGTGGGGCAGGCCGGAGGCAGTCAAGTGTAAGGGTATCCCTACTGCTCACGACGCGATTCGGTAGTGCTATGGCCGTGAACACGTGGAACACGTACATGTGGAAACCGGCATTGGCCAAGGCTGGCATCATCCCGCCGCTGCCTCAGGGGGCAAAGCGGTGGCAGTGGGAGGCGGCACCGAAGGACGGCTTCCACGTCCTGCGTCATACCTATGCCTCAGTCTTGTTGGAGGCGGGGGAGTCGGTGGTAACCGTGGCGCGGTGGCTCGGCCACTCCTCGCCAGCCATTACGCTAAGTTACTACGCTCACTTCATGCCCGAGGCCGGAGGTAGGGGGCGGACTGCCCTTGATGGGCTGCTGGGGAGCGAGGCGGATCGGAGCGCCGATTGAAACTCCCCAGATTCTCCCCAGAGCTGATCGCTGGCGGTCCTCGGACGTGCTTCTCTGGGGCGGCGGTGGTAGTGGAGTCTGAGATTTAGCGCGGTTTGGGGCACGTCCAGCGAGGCCGATCGCGGCGGGCTGCCATGTCGCTGCCCCGCGTGAGTGTGGGGTGTTTCCGAGTTCGTTGACGGTTGGGATCTCGGCGACGGTGACGCGAGGGCGGCCGTCATCTACCAACGGATTGACGGTCATTTCGTAGATGTGTTGGTTGGTGTGGCTGCTGCCTCCCCGTGTGCCCGCAGCGCTCACCTGTGTGGTTGCTCCAGTCGGTGGCCGGGTCGGTTGATGGGTGAGGGGAATTCCGTGGGGAGCCAGTGGGTGGAGGCTGCGGCTCGGGCTGCGAGGTGGGTGATGTAGGCGTTGCGGACGTCCGTCGGGGTGGTGAAGCCCGGCTCGTCGGTCAGCCAGGCGTCGGGGACGGTGGAGACGACCTCGTGGAGTAGTTCTGTGGTGATGCGTGGGGTGAACTCGGCGTCGGCTGTGGCCATTTCGGGTTGGTGGGAGGCGAGTGCGTGGTGGCGGAGGTCGTAGGCCTTGGTGGTCGTGTCGGGTGCGGTGCGCCAGCGGTGGTGGAAGACGAGGGCGGCGCCGTGGTCGATGAGCCAGAGGCGGGGGCGCTGGTGGCCGGGGGGCGGCCAGGTCATGAGGTTGGGGCTGTGGGTGGTGCGGTCGACGTTGGCGGTGAAGGCGTCGAGCCAGATGATGCGGGCGGCTTCCGTGGGGTCGACGTCGACGGCGTTCGGTGCGTTGGGGTCGAAGTCGGTGGCTCCGGGGAGGTGGTCCATGCCGAGGTTGAGTCCGGCGCTGGCGTGCAGGAGGTCTTGGACTTCTTGGTGCGGTTCGTCGGCGGCGACCGCGGGGTCGAAGTCGATCAGGACCAGTTCTGGTACCCGCAGACCCAGGCGCCTGGCCAACTCGCCCACGATGACCTCGGCCACCAGTGCCTTGCGCCCCTGCGCCGAGCCCGTGAACTTCACCACGTATGTCCCCAAGTCGTCGGCCTCGACGACACCGGGCACGGAACCGCCGCTCCGCAGCGGCGTCACGTACCGGACGGCCGTCACGGTGCGCAGCCCGCCCGAAGGAGTCCCCATGCCTGCCTGCCCCTGCCCCGTCGCCGCTCCGGTCGCCCGTGCGGCACCTCGCCAAAAACTGCAATGCATTGCAAATATACAACGCGCTACAGTTTTCGTGAGCTGCTACGAGAGGGGACGACGGTGACGACGACGCAGGAGCACGACGCCGCGGTGCGGCGGGCCAACGCGGCTCTGGAGACCTACACGCTCTCCGGCGACGGTTGGCGCGACAGCCCCGGCGAGACCTTGCAGCACGTCCTCGCCGACCTGCTGCACTGGTGCGCCGACACCCAGCGCGACTTCGACGCCGCCCTGGAGCGGGCGCGTGCCCGGTACGCCGGAGAGGGTGTGCCGCGCGGGTAGGCGCCCCGGCGGGGTGGTCACGGGACGTCGATCAGGACCCTCCCGACCACGCCCCGTTCGAGCGCGGCGTGGGCGTCGGCGGTGCGCTCCAACGGGAAGCGGTGCAGCGCCAAGCCCGCCTCCTCGCCCACGCGCAGGGCGCCGGCGTCCACGGCTGCCGCGACGTCGGTGACCGCCTGCTGCTTCGCCGCGGCCGGGACGGTGTAGACGAAGACGCCCTGCCAGCGCAGGTTCGCCGGCAGGGAGGACAGCACCGGGACGGTGAGCCGCTCGTCCTCGCCGCCCGAGTAGTAGGCCACCACGGCACCCGGGGCGGCGACCGCGACGTCGAGGGCGGCGTTGGTGCCCGGCGCGACCTCCACGACGATGTCGACGCCCTCGGGGGCGAGGGCGCGGATCTCCGTGACGGCGTCCTGCGTCCGGTAGTCGACCACCTGGTGGGCGCCGGCCGCGCGTGCCAACGCGGCCTTGGTGGGACTGCTGACCGTGCTGATCACCTGCGCCCCGGCCCAACGGGCCAGTTGGACGGCCGCGTTGCCGACCGCACCGGCGCCGCCCGCCACCAGTACCGTCGCGCCCCGCAGCGTGCCGGGGGCGATGCGCCCCGGGCCGCCGTCGTGAACGGTCAGTGCCCGGTGGGCAGTCAGGGCCGGAATGCCCAGCGCCGCACCGAGGTGGAACGGCGCGTGGTCGGGGAGGGCGACGGCGTGCCGGTCGGGGACGAGCGTGTACTGCTGGGCCGTTCCCCAGGGCCGTTGCCAGGCGGCCTCCCAGATCCACACCCGTTCGCCGACCCGCGTCGGCTCGACCCCCGGACCCACCGCGTCGATCACGCCGGCACCGTCCTGGTGGGGCACCTGCTCGGTGACGCCGGGCGGCAGCGGGCGCCGACGGCTGCGCCAGTCGGTGGGGTTGACGCCCGAGACGTGCACGCGTACGCGCACCTCGCCCCGGCCGGGCTCGGGCACCGGACGCTCGACGAGTTGCAGGACCTCGGGGCCACCGGCCGCCGTCCGGATGACGGACTTCATTTCGTACCTTGCCTTCGCTCGACTCGTTCGCTCGGCTCATGGATCCGCTACGGACGCTGGGGCGGCGTCGTTGCGGACATCCGCTGAACTCCGGTGCGGAGCGGAGTATTTCCGGCACGGGGAATTTCGGCACGGGGAATTCCGGCTGTGCCGGAGTGCTGCGGAAGGGGGAGTGGAAGGAGGGACTGGGGCGTTTGGGCGTCGTGGTGACGGTCGTCCGCGACGTGGCCGTCAGCGGACCGAGGGCAAGCCTTTGCCGTAGCTCGGTATCGCTTTGACGCAGGGTTCACTACTTTTCCCTACAGAGCCACCACTCAACGGGGTGGCATCACTGAGTGCACGTGCGCAACTCATCACCGGCAGGCTGGCGCGCCCTGATGGGGCGTCATCGTCGTTGCAGCATGAATGTCATGAACGCGCCAATTCCTGTGTGTCTGCCTGTTCGCTTGCAGGTGTGCAGGCATGCGGAGGCGCGGGTAGACGTGCACGCCACGCAACGCGGTCCGTTCCTCGGCGCGCTGACTGCCGGCCCCTTCCCCCACGGAGGTCGTTTCCTTGCGTTCCCTACGAAAGGGCAGATCGGATCGTGCCAGTGGCCTGGCACACCGCGCCGTTCCGGCCCTGCTGTCGGCAGCAACCCTCGTCATCGGCGGTGTGATCGCCGCCAGCCCGTCCGCCGCCGCACCGGCGACGCACACCACCCGGGCCGGTCACTCCGCGTCGGCCGGGTCCAGTGCAGAGGTGCCCACCCGCCGGTTGTGCGCGCACCCGTCGCACCCCGGCTACATGGCCTGCAACGCGGTGGCCCGCACAGACATCAAGCCGCAGCTCTCCCTGCGACCGCACGCCGCCCCCTCCGGCTACGGTCCCAGTGACCTGCAGAGCGCCTACAACCTGCCCCAGTCGGGCGGTTCGGGCCAGACCGTGGCGATCGTCGACGCCAACGACGACCCCAACGCCGAACAGGACCTGGCGACCTACCGTTCCCAATACGGCCTGCCCGAATGCAGCACGTCCAACGGGTGCTTCCAGAAGGTCGACCAGAACGGCGGCACCAACTACCCGGCTGCCGACTCTGGTTGGGCCGGTGAGATATCCCTCGACGTCGACATGGTCAGCTCCGCCTGCCCCTCGTGCCACATCCTGCTGGTCGAGGCGAACAGCGCCAGCATGGACGACCTGGGTACGGCGGTGAACCGCGCGGTCACCATGGGCGCCAAGTTCGTCTCCAACAGCTACGGCGGACCCGAGGACTCCACCGACCCCACCTCCGACGAGCAGTACTTCAACCACCCGGGCGTCGCCATCACGGTCAGCTCCGGTGACAGCGGTTACGGCGTCGAGTACCCGGCGGCCTCGCAGTACGTCACCGCGGTCGGCGGCACGTCACTCCAGCAGGACAGCAGCGCACGCGGCTGGTCCGAATCCGTCTGGGGAACCAGCGCAGGCGGTGAGGGCGCCGGTTCGGGCTGCTCGCAGTACGATGCCAAGCCGTCCTGGCAGAAGGACACCGGCTGCGCGAAGCGCGCCGTGGCGGACGTCGCCTCGGTCGCCGACCCGGCCACCGGCCTCGCGGTCTACGACAGCTACCAGGCCACCGGCTGGAACGTGTACGGCGGCACCAGCGCCGCCGCGCCGTTCATCGCCGGCGTCTACGCCCTCGCCGGCACTCCTGGTGCGTCGGACACCCCGGCTTCCTACCCGTACAGTCACACCTCGGCGCTGAACGACGTCACCAGCGGCGCCAACGGCTCCTGCTCGCCGTCGTACCTGTGCACGGCGGGTGCCGGCTACGACGGCCCGACCGGGCTCGGCACTCCGAACGGCACCGCGGCCTTCACGAAGTGACGGGCGCAGACCGCCGGTCGCGGTGAGCGGGTGGTGATCCGGTAGGCCAGGCACGGCGCAGTCGGCCGTCCCCCGGCGTCCGGCACGACCGCTCTCCGCAATCGATCGCCACAGTCCGGCAGCCTTCCGAGCTGCCGGACTCGTGGCATGAGTGCATGAGTGCATGAGTGCATGGGCGCAGGGGTGGTGGCGCGACGGCCCCGTCGGCTGCGTAGGCTCGTGGGCCGGGTGGGAGCCGGACGGGGGAGAAGCACGTGAACTACCACCGCAACAATTGGCGCCAGGTCGCCGGCGCCGCCGCGCCGTTCATTCCGGGCGGTCGCGCACTGATCGACGCCGTGAACGTGGTGCAGGGGTTCAGCGACAGCGTCGGACGGGACCGGCTCCAGTACGTGCCGGACGGTCGCCCGGTGGTCGAGCTGCCCTGGCAGCCGCCCGGCCCGCCGCCGGACCCGCAGCGGGCGGAGACGGTCGGGCGACAGGCATGGGGCGTGTTGTTCGCCGATGCGCAGCAGTACGGCGCCCGGTCGTTGCTCGACCAGGTCGGCACCTTGCTGGCGCCGCTGCCACCCACCGAACTCGACCTGGTCGTCCGCCGCTTCGGGACGCAGGGCCTGGACCGCTGGGACGCCCTCGCCCACGTCGAGGACGAGCACGGCCAACCGGCCTACGACTGGCGTCGCCAGCAGGAACTGTTCAGCTGGCTGCTGCGCACGGTCAGCCCGTACGGGGCCATGCTGGTCGGCACCGGGATGCCGTGCAGCCAGCCCGACTACGACGCCGAGTGCGGCTGCGGCGACCACGGCTGGGTGCTGCCCGAGGGGCCGTTCGCGCAGGTCGACGGGGCGTACGTCACCGAGAACTGGCAGTGGGTCTCGGCCTCGACCGAGGCGATGTCCTGGCAGGACATGGACCAGGGGAGGTTCGGCACCTGCTGGCTGTTGACGAGCATGCAGGCCGTGCTCCAAGCCAATCCCCAGTACGCCCCGCGCCACCTCCGGTTGGAGGCCAACGGCACTGTCACGGTCACCCTCTACGAGGAGGGCACCCCGATCGGGATCACGCTGGTGCCCGACCTGCCGTACGGGCACGGCGGTCTGTGGGGCGCCAAGGGACACACCGCGGACGCGCGGTACGCGGAGACCTGGCCGGGCTACTTCGAGAAGGCCGCCGCCCAGTACTTCGGCAACTACCACGACGTCGCCCACGGCGGCGCGGTCGGCGTCGCGCTCGCCCTGCTCACCGGGCGGGTGGCACAGCCGCTCGACCTCACCTCGCCGTGGCTCGCCCAGGAGGTCGCCGACCGCAGGGCGCGCGGCCAGGCACTCGTGGCCACCACCCCCGGAACGAGCGACCGCGACACCATCGCGGACGGCCGACTGGCCGCCAACCACGCCTACTTCATCAAGGACGTGGACCCGGCCGGCGGCCGGATCTGCCTGGGCAATCCGTGGGGCGACGGGGCCACCCGGAAGATGTGGGAGTGCTGGCTGACGCGGCAGGAGATGGGCTACCACCTGGTGCGGATCGACGCCGTTGACACGTGGTGACGGGGGAGGGGGCGTCGTCAGCTCCGCCTTCGTGCCGGCTCACGGACGGGAGGCCGTGAGCGAGCCTCGCCACGGTCGCCGCGCCCGATCCGCTGCGCGGCGTCCGTTATTGCCTGAACCTCCCTACTCTACTGTCCCGTTGGTCCGCGTATGTGTCGGGGCCCCGTCGAGCACCGAAGATCATCGGGTACAGAATGAGCCGTATGCCGAATGCGACCACGCCGCAGCAGACCACGATCGACGATGCGCCGCTGATCAGCCGCACCTTCGCCCGTGCCTTCGACGGCGACCCGATGATGCGCTGGTTCTTCCCCGACGCCGCCTCGCGCGAGACGGCACTGGGCCGCTACTTCACCACCCTCTTCACCCGGCAGTACGTCCACCACGGGGTGTGCGAACGCACCGCGTCGGCGGCCGCGTTCTGGGTGCCGCCGGAGGCGCAGGCCAAGGCGGTTCCCGACGCCGAGACCATCAAGGAACTCCAGGACATCCTCGGCGACCGGGCCGGGGCGTTCCAGGACGCCGTGCAGACGGCCGCCCAGCACACCCCCGAGGAACCGCACTGGTCCCTGGCGGTCATCGGCGCGGACCCGGCCGCCCAGGGCCAGGGACACGGGTCGGCGCTGCTCCGTTCGGGACTGGCCCAGGCCGACGCGGCAGGGCTGCCGGTCTACCTGGAGTCCTCCAAGGCGTCCAACGTCCCCGTCTACGAGCACTTCGGCTTCACCGTGCGCGCGGAGCTGGCGCTGCCGGGGGGCGGGCCCGCGCTGTGGGGCATGTGGCGCCCGGCGCGCCGCCCGGCCGACGGGTAGCCGTGCTCGGCACGGCCGCCCGGGCGGCCGTGCCTGGGCGGTGGTGCTTGGACGGGTGCCTGGATGGTGGTGGCCGCGCCGCCAGGCTTTCGAAGCCGGTCCGTGCGGAGCCCCGCGCCGGCCCGCGGCACCTGCGCAGCCCACGGCCCGGCTGTCACGCGCCCGACATGAGCCCAACAGCCTCACCAACTCGCCCATCAGCTAAAGGAGTTGGAGAATGGCTTCGGTGAAGTGCTCGGTGCTGGCGGTGCCGCCCAGGTCCGGTGTGCGGACGTCCGTCGTGGCCAGCAGGGTCGCGATGGCGTTGGTGACGTCGCCGGCGGCCTCCTGGTGGCCGAGGTGGTCGAGCATCAAGGCCGCCGACCAGATGGCGCCCAGCGGGTTGGCGACGCCCCGGCCCGCGATGTCGGGCGCGGAGCCGTGCACCGGCTCGAACATCGAGGGGAAGGTGCGCTCGGGGTTGAGGTTGGCGGCCGGGGCGATGCCGATGGAGCCCGCCACGGCGGCGGCCAGGTCGCTGAGGACGTCGCCGAAGAGGTTGGAGGCGACGATCACGTCGTACCGCGCCGGTTCCAGGACGAGTTTGGCGGCCAGCGCGTCGACGTGCTCCTGCTCCCAGGCCACGTCCGGATGCCCGGCCCCGCACGCGGCGACCAGCTCGTCCCAGAACGGCATGGTGTGCACGATGCCGTTGGACTTGGTGGCCGAGGTCAGTCGGCTACCGCGGTCGGCCGCCAGGCCGAAGGCGTAGTCCACCACCCGGGTCACCCCGGTCCGGGTGAACACCGCTTCCTGGACGGCGAGTTCCTCGGGGAGGCCGCGGTTGAGCCGGCCGCCGATCTCGCTGTACTCGCCCTCGGTGTTCTCGCGGACCACCACGAGGTCCACCTCGCCCGGGAGCGCACCCCGCACCGGGCTGTCGACGCCCCGGAACACGCGGATCGGCCGCAGGTTGACGTACTGCTGGAAGCCGCGGCGGATCGGGATCAGCAGGCCCCACAGCGACACGTGGTCCGGCACGTCCGGGTGGCCGACCGCGCCGAGCAGGATCGCGTCCTTGTCGCGCAGCTGGTCGAGACCGTCGTCGGGCATCATCGCGCCCTCGCGCAGGTAGCTCGCGCACGACCAGTCGTCGTACGTGGTGTAGGCGAGACGGAAGCCGTGCCGACGGCTGACGGCGTCGAGCACGCGCCGTGCCGGGGGCAGCACCTCGGTGCCGATGCCGTCGCCGGGGACGAGGGCGATGTGGTGGGTGGTCATGCGCCCGATTGCACCAAGCGGTGCCTGGACCCGTCCAAGACGCGATCGCGATCTGCCTGATCGGCCGCGCCTATCAGCGGCCCGGCGCGGACGTCTCCAAGGCGGCCGTCACGAACGCCCGCGCCGCCGGGGACAACCCGGTGCGGCGGCTGATCAGGCCGATGCGCAGCGTGGTGCGGGGTTCGATGTCCAGCACCCGGGCGCCGGCCCGCTCGGCCAGGCCGCGCCAGGACTCGGCCAACACCGCCACCCCCACCCCGGCCAGGACCAGGGGGAGCACGGACACCCGGTGTTCGGTCTCGGCGGCGACGGTGACGTCGATCCCCTGCTCCCGCAGCCCGTCCACGTACGCCCGCATCCCGGTGCCCCGCTGTCCGACGATCAGCCGCTGGCCGGCCAACTCCGCGCACTGTACGGAGCGTTGGCCGGCGAAGGGGGTGTCCCCGTCGGATCCGTCGCGGGTCACCAGCACGAAGCGCTGTTCGGCGAGGGGGTGCGCTACCACGTCCTCGTCCGGCAGCGGGCCGGGAGTGGCCAGCAACCCCAACTCGGCCGCGCCGGTGCGGACGGCGTCCACCACGTCCCGCGCGGTGAAGGCTGCCTGGATGGCCACCGACACGCCCGGGTACCGCCCGGTGAAGGTCCGCACCAGCGTCGTCAACGGTTCCACCGCCTGGGACGGCGTCGACGCCACGTCCAGTCGCCCGGTGCGCAGTTCCTGGACGGCCGCGACGCTGGCCCGGGCCGTCTCCAGGCTGCGCACCGCCGCGCGCGCCGGCTCGATCAGCGCCCGTCCCGCCTCGGTGAGCACCGCCCGCCGGCCGATCCGGTGGAAGATGTCACTGCCCAGGTCGCGTTCCAGGGCCTGGATCGCCTGGGACAACGACGGCTGGGAGACGTACAGCGCGGATGCCGCCCGGGTGAAGCCGCCGTGATCCACGATGGCGAGGAAGTACTCCAACTGTCGGATGTCCATGAAGCGCATTGTCACGTGCGGCGCCGGTCCGCGCTTCGACGGGCCGGCGGCAGTGCGACCGCGCGCTCCGGCGGTTGCCGGCCGCTTCGCGGTGGCTCGTCCTTCCGCACGCCTCTGCTTCGCCGGCGGTGACCGGTGCCTGGGGGTTCCTGGGCCGCGGGTGCGGGCGGAGCGGGGGTTCGCCCACGTGTGCCCGGTGTCCGCCCGTCAGTCGTCGGTCGGTCCGGGGGCGGTCGCCCCGGCGGCGTCCGGGCGGGTGGAGCGCTCGGTGAGGAGGTCGGTGATCAGGGCGAGCGGTGGCCAGTTCAGGCGGCCGTGGCGGGCGACGGCGTAGGCGCGCAACACCACGTCGGGGGCGGTCAGCGGCAGGAGGTGGACGTCGGGGAAGGTGGGGATGCCGGCCGGCAGCAGCCCCACGCCGAGGCCCGCGGTGATCATGCCCTGCACCAGGTCGAGGTTGTCGGCCCGGTGGGTGATGCGCGGGGTGAAGCCGGCCATGGAGGCGAGCGTGCGGATGACGGTCTCGTCGGCGGTGTTGCGGGAGTTGACGATCCAGTCGTGTGCGGCGAAGCGGGCGAAGACCTCGACCGTGGTTCCGCCACCGCGGGTGTCGTGGGCGGCGACGCCCAGGCCCCATGGTGCGGTCCACAGTGGGCTGGCGCGCACCGCGGGGTCGAAGGTGGCGGGCGCCAGGTTGTAGTCGTAGGTGAGGGCCAGGTCCGTGTCGTCCGTGATCAGCAGCGACAGGGCCTCGTCGGGTTCGTGCTCGCGGATGAGCAGGTGGACCCGCGGGTGGCTGGTGGCCAGCTCGCTGACCAGGGGCAACAGGTGGGCCCGGATGGCGGTGGCGAACCCGGCGGTGCGCAGGGTGCCGTTCGGCTCGGCGCCGGGGGCGAGGTCGAGGTGGGCGGCCTCCACGGCGCCCAGGATGGTCACGGCGTGCTCGGCCAGGCGCCGTCCGGCGGGGGTGAGGCGGACCCGGCGGCCGTCCGGTTCGATCAGGGCGGCGCCGGTCTCGCGGGCGAGCACGGCGATCTGCTGCGAGACGGTGGAGGTCGTGGTGCCGGTCGCCTCGGCGACCGCGCGCATCGACCCCAGTCGGGAGAGCTCCACCAGTAGCTGGAGCCGACGGGTTTCCATCCCTCCATTGTTCGGGATTCGCGAACGGAATGTCCACGATCGGCACGTGGACACGAACGATGCCCAGGGCATCTACTGTCCCCATGAGTGCGTTCGAGCCACCGCCCCCGGGCGGCTTCCCGTCCCGTCTCCGTACCGCCGCCGGTGGCCGACTGCGCCGCGGCGGTGCCGAGACCGGTTTCTTCATGGCGGTCGCCTCCATGACCTCCGTCCAGCTGGGGCTGGCCCTGGCCGTGCCGCTCTTCGGTCAGCTCGGCGCGATCGGCACGGCGGGGCTGCGGCTGGCGTGGGGCGGTCTGCTCATGCTGGTCCTCATACGCCCGCGCCTGCGCGACTTCACCCGGCAGGACCTGCTCGCCTGCACCGTGCTGGGGGCGGCGACCGCCGGCATGATGCTGTTCTTCATGCTCTCCGTCGCGCACCTGCCACTCGGCACCGCCAGCGCACTGGAGTTCCTCGGCCCGCTGGCCATCTCCTTGTACGGACCGGGCGGTGGCCGGAAAGTGTGGACGGCGCTGGCCGCGCTGGGCGTGGTGCTGCTGACCGAGCCCTGGCACGGCGGCCTGGACGTCGTCGGACTGGTCTGCGCGCTGGCCGCCGCGGGCTGCTGGGCCGTCTACATCCTGCTGACCCAGCGCGTCGGCGACCGGGTCACCGGGCTCAGCGGCCTGGCGGTCTCCATGCCGGTCGCCGGCCTGATCGGCACGCTGATCGCCGCCCCCGGCCTGTGGGGGCACCTGACCTGGCAGGCGGTAGGGATCATGCTGGTGCTGGCGGCGGTGAGCCCCGTCCTGCCCTTCGCCCTCGAATTCCTCGCCCTGCGCCGCCTGACCACCGCCGCCTTCGGCACGCTGATGAGCCTGGAACCCGCCATCGCACTGCTGATCGGGCTGCTGGTGCTGGGCCAGACGCCGGACCTGGCGCCCGCGGCCGGCGTGGTGCTCGTCGTGATCGCGGGGGTCGGCGCCACCCGGACCGGCGCCCGCACGCCGGAACCGGCCGCCGGGAGCGCCGAGCCCGAACCGCGGCCGGGCGTCGCGGAAACGGTCTGAGGGGACCGCATCGGTCGTGGCCCGCCGGGGAACCGGCGGGCCACGACCGTTTCCGGCTCCGGCTCAGCCTGAGGGTTCGGTGGTGTCGGGGCCGGCGGGCACCCCGGGGTCCGTCGCCGTCGGGGCGCCCCCGACCGCCCGGCGGAGCAAGCCGAGGAACTGCGCGCGCTCCGCGGGGGAGAAGCCGGCCAGGACCTGTTCGTTCACGTCGAGGACGGCGGGGGCGAGGTCGACGGCCAGGGAGCGTCCCTCGTCGGTGAGGCGGATCATCTTGCGGCGGCGGTCGGTCGGGTCCTTGGCGAGTTCGACCAGGCCGCGCCGCCGCAGGCGGTCCAGCAGGGGGGCGGCGGTGGACTTGTCGAGGCGGGCGCGGGCGCCGAGGGTGCCTTGGTCCATGTCCCCGTGGGTGTGCAGCAGGCTGAGGACGGTGAACTGCGGGCCGGTGAGTTCCCGGTCCACCTGCTCGTGCCAGAGCCGGGTGTGCAGTTGGTTCAGCTGGCGCGCCAGGGGCCCGACTCCGCCGATCGCGGCGGCCACGTCCCGCGCGTCCCCGTGCTGCTGTGCCATTGCTCCCCGCATCCCTCCGGCGCCGGCCACCCGGCTTGATTAGGACGTACACGTACTTTATCGTGGAAGCGGATAGGACGTGTACGTCATAAATAAGCGCGGGGGATGGAAGCAAGGAGAGGAGGCGGTGTCGTGCGCCTCGTCGTCGCGATGACCGGTGCCACCGGTGCGCCCCTGGCCGTGCGCCTGCTGGAGGCGTTGCGGGAGCTGGAGGTGGAGACGCACCTCGTCGTCAGCCGGTGGGCGCGCGCCACCCTCGCCCGGGAGACCGGCCGCTCGGTGCGCGCGGTGGAAGCCCTGGCGACGGTGTCCCACCACCCAGCGGACCAGGGCGCCGCGATCTCCAGCGGCTCGTTCCGGGTCGACGGCATGGTGGTCGTGCCGTGCAGCATGAAGACCCTCGCGGCCATCCGGACCGGCTACGGCGAAGGACTGATCGCCCGGGCCGCCGACGTGACCCTCAAGGAGCGGCGCCGCCTGGTGCTGGTGGCCAGGGAGACCCCGTTGTCCGCCGTCCACCTGGACAACATGCTGGAACTGACCCGCCTGGGCGCCGTCGTGCTGCCGCCCGTCCTGACCTTCTACCAACGCCCCACCGGCATCGACGACCTGGTCGAGCACCTGGTCGTCCGCATCCTCGACCAGTTCGGGCTGGACCTCCCCACGGCCCGGCGCTGGCGCGGCATGCGGGAGGACCCGGCCGAGCGGCCGTCCCCGGCGGGCGGCCCGGACCACGACCCGTCCGGCCGACCGGACTGACGCCGCGACGCCCCTCGCCGCTCCCGCTCCCTCCCCGCTTCTACGAAAGGTTCGCCATGACGCAACGCGGCAGCGCGCTCAACTTCCGGGACTTCGTCGACGAACTGCTCGCCGTCGGCGACGCCGTGGACGTCCGCCGTCCCGTCGACCCCCTCCTGGAGGCCGCCGCCGTCACCCGGCGCGTCTACGAAACCAGGAGCCCCGCCCCGCTGTTCGGGAACCTGACCGGCGCCGAGCCCGGCCACCGGCTGCTCGGCGCGCCCGCCGGTCTCAGCAGCGACCCCGCAGGCACCTACGGCCGGCTCGCCGCGCACTTCGGACTCCCGCGCGCCACCACCCCGCGCGAGCTGCTGGACCGGCTCATCACCGCCATGCACGCCGACCCCGTCGCCCCGCGCGTCGTGGACTCCGGCCCCTGCAAGGAGCACGTGCTGCGGGGCGACGAGGTGGACCTGGAACGGTTCCCGGTCCCGCTGCTCCACCAACAGGACGGCGGACGCTACTTCGGCACCTACGGATTCCACGTCGTGCGCACCCCGGACGGGCGGTGGACGAGCTGGTCCATCAGCCGCAGCATGCTCCACGGCCGGAACACCCTCGTCGGCCCCGCCATGCCCCAACAGCACCTCGGCATGATCCACCGCAGTTGGCAGGAGCGGGGCGAGCCCACCCCCTGGGCCATGGTGCTCGGCGCGCCGCCCGCGGCGCTGGCCGCCGCCGGCATGCCGCTGCCCGCCGAGGTCAACGAGGACGGCTACGTCGGCGCGCTGACCGGCAGCCCCGTCGAAGTGGTCCGCACCGAGACCAACGGCCTCTACGTCCCCGCCAATGCCGAGATCGTGCTGGAGGGGTACATCAGCCCCGACGAGACCGCGCCCGAAGGGCCGATGGGCGAGTACCACGGCTACACCTTCGCCGAGTCGAAACCGCAACCGGTCTTCCACGTCGAGGCCGTCACGCACCGCTCCGACCCGATCCTGCCGATCTGCGTCGCGGGCCGGCCGCCGGAGGAGAACCACACCATCTGGGGCACGATGATCTCCGCCAGCGCCCTGGACCAACTGCGCTCCGACGGCCTGCCGGTCGACCTGGCCTGGTGCTCCTACGAGGCCGCCACGTGCTGGATCGTGGTCTCCGTCGACATCCGACGACTGGCCGGAGCCGGCATGGACGAACGGCAGTTGGCGGACGCGGTGGCCGACAGCCTCTTCGGCTCGCACGCCGGCTGGCTGGTGCCGAAGGTCCTGCTCGTCGCCGACGACATCGACATCACCGACATCGACCAGGTGGTGTGGGCACTGGCCACCCGCTACCACCCCGGCACCGGCGAGTACGCGTAC
The DNA here is from genome assembly GCF_039532155.1 of Streptomyces lunalinharesii. Lineage (NCBI taxonomy): Bacteria > Bacillati > Actinomycetota > Actinomycetes > Kitasatosporales > Streptomycetaceae > Streptomyces > Streptomyces lunalinharesii. The sequence continues at coordinate 136,894 of NZ_BAAARK010000006.1, read as the reverse complement.
CCCGACGCGCCGGGCATCCCGATGGTGCCCTACCTGACCGCGGCGGAGGCGCGCGCCGGCCGCGGCGGCAAGTCGGTGGTCAGCTGCCTGCTGCCCGAGCACTTCGCCGGGCGCACCCGCGGCGTCACCACCGACTTCCGCCACGCCTATCCCCGTGCGCTCCAGCAGAAGGTGCTCGACACCTGGGCCGACTACGGGTTCGCCACGACGGGCGGGCCGGCGCGCTGAGGACCCGCGGCCGGTCGGCCCCGTGGCCCGACCGGCCGCCCCCGCTCAGGGGAAGCGGAGCACGGGCTTGATGACCTCGCCCGCGGCCGCGGCCCGGGCGGCCTCCTCGATCTCGTGGAACGGGAACTCGGTGATGATCTGGTCGAGCGGGAGGAGGCCCGCGCGGTACCGGGCGACCAGGTCGGGGAGGAAGGCGGCCGGTGCGGCGTCGCCCTCGATGACGCCGCGGATCCGGATGCCCTTCGTCAGCACCGTCATGATGTCGAACTCGGCACGGCCGCCGACCCCGACCAGGGCCAGCGTGCCGCGCTGGGCGAGCGCCGCGAGGGCCTGGGAGATCACGTCGGACCGCCCGGTGGTGTCGATGGCGAAGTGCGCGCCGCCGCCGGCGTGGTCGCGGACCGCGGCCCCGACGTCGGATTCGACGGTGGGGTCGACCGCCGCCACGGCACCGAACTCGACGGCCTTGGCGCGCCGGGCCGCCAGCGGGTCGACGGCGACGACCCGGCAGCCCTCGGCGACCGCGGTCATCACGGAGGTGAGCCCGACGCTGCCCGTGCCGAACACCGCGACCGACGAACCCCGCGGCGGACGCAGCATGTTGAGGACCGTGCCGACCCCGGTCTGCACCCCGCAGCCGAGCGGCGCCGCGACGGCCGGCGGCAGGTCGGCGGGGACCGTGACGACGTTGCTGGTGTGCGCGAGGGCGTACGTCGCGAAGGACGACTGGCCGAAGAAGCTGCCGTAGACGGTGCTGCCGTCGCCGGCGCGGGACAGCGGGCTGGTGCCGTCGGGCCGGGTGCCGGTGGCGTTCAGGGCGAAGATGCCCGTCTCGCAGTAGGCGGGGTGCCCGGCCGTGCACTGGCCGCAGCTGGTGCAACTGCGGTAGCTCAGGCACACGTTGTCGCCCGGGCCGACGTCGGTGACCGCGTCGCCGACCGCCGTCACCACCCCGGCGCCTTCGTGGCCGAAGACCATCGGGCTGAGCTGCTGCGGCCACCTCTGCCGGGTGCTGAGGTCGGTGTGGCAGATGCCGGCCGCCGCGATCTTGACCAGGATCTCGTCGGACCGGGGCGGGGCGAGGACCACGTCGTCGCGGACGGTGAAGGGGCCGCCGGGGGACTCCACGACGGCTGCCTGAATGCGCATCGATTCCTGTCGCTCTCTGGGACGTTGACGGACGGGGCGAACGCCGGTGACGTCGACGCACTGTGCGCGTGGCGCCGGCCGCCCGTTCAATTCGGGGTGAGGGCGGTGCGCCAGTCCTCGACGGTCAGGACGTCCGCCCAGCGTGGGAACAGCCGGTCGGTGAGCGTGCGGTGCACCTCGGGGTCGGTGTCGAGGCAGGCGTCCGCCAGGACGGTGAGGCCGAAGTCCAGGTCGTTCGCCTGGCACAGGGTGTACAGCACGACGCCGCTGGTGGCGATGCCCGCGAGCACCAGGTGGTCGATGCCGCGGACCCTGAGCACCAGGTCGAGGTCGCTCCCCGAGAACGCGCTCGCCCTTCGCTTGGTGATCACGACGTCGCCGTCCTGCGGGGCGACGTCGGGGTGGATCGCGGTGCCCGGGTCCCCCTCGGTGAACAGGCCGTCCCGCACCGCGGCGGACAGCACCTTGTGGTGTGGGCTGACGTCCGGCCGGCCCGGGCGGAACCCGATCACCACGTAGATCACCGGGAGGCCCGCCGCGCGGGCGCCGTCGATCGCGCTACGCACCCGCCGGAGGTACCCGGAGCCGCCGTCCGCGATCTCCACGACGTCCCGTTGGACGTCCATCACCAGCAGGGCGCTGTTGCCCATGGTCACTGTCCTTCCTCCACGGATATCCGTCAGAAACGCCCTAGTCCCACCGCCGACCACGAACGCGTCTCGGGGGTTGGCCGGGATGTGGGGTGATCTTCTCACCGGCCGGCGGTGCGGCGACATCGCCCGCCCGCATGACGTCAGGAGGCCGGCCGGAACGCGAGCACCGTGCAGTGGCCGCCGAAGCCCAGCGAGTTGCTGAGGGCGAGCGGGACGGACTGCGGGCGGGGGCGACCGGTGACCAGGTCCACGACGGGGGCGTCGGGGTCGGGGCGGTGGAAGTTGGCGGTGGGCGGGACGAGCTGGTGCTGGACGGTGAGCGCGGTCAGCGCCGCCTCGATCGCGCCGGCGGCGCCCATGGTGTGCCCCAGGACGCCCTTGGCGGAGGTCACCGAAGGGGCCGCGGACCCGAAGAGCCGGGCCAAAGCGGCGGCTTCCGTGCGGTCGTTGAGGGGGGTACTGGTTCCGTGGGCGTTGACGTGCGCGACCTCGTCCAGGGTGGCGCCGGCGGCGCGCAGCGCCTCCTGCGTGGCCAGCCGCAGGCCCCGGCCCTCCGGATCGGGGGCCACCGCATGGTGGGCGTCGGCGGCCAGGCCGCAGCCGGCGAGCCGGGCCCGGACCGGTGCCCCGCGGGCGACGGCGTCCGCGGCGCGTTCCAGGACGAGCACCCCCGCGCCCTCCGCGAGCACGAACCCGTCCCGGTCGACGTCGAAGGGACGGGAGGCGCGGGCCGGGCTCCCGTGCCGGCGGGACAGCGCGCCCATCCGGGCGAACGCGGTGGCGCACAGCGGAGTCACCATGGCGTCCGCGCCGCCCGCCACCGCCACGTCGCAGGCCCCCGCGGACAGCAGGAGCGCGGCCAGCGCCACCGCGCCGGCGCCCGACGCGCAGGCCGTCGCGGTGTGCAGGACCGGGCCCCGGGCGCCGAGGGCGAGGGCCAACTGCCCCGCGGCCATGTTGGGGAGGAACGCGGGGAGGGTCAGGGGGGAGACGGCCCGGGGGCCGCCGTCGGTCAGTTTGCGGAGCTGCTCCTCGTAGGTGCCCACGCCGCCGGCCGCCGACCCCAGGACCACCGCTATGCGGGCGGCGTCCCGGGCGGCCGGGTCCAGTCCGGCGTCGGTGACCGCCTCGTGGGCGGCCGCCAGGGCGAACTGGGTGCACCGGTCGTGCTGCCAGGGCCGGGGTCCCGGCACCTGGGCGCGCGGGTCGAAGCCGGGCACCCGGCCGGAGAACCCGACCGGCAGACCGGCCAGTTCGGGATCCGGGGCCGCGGTGCCCCGCCCGGCGCAGACTCCCTGCCAGGTCGCCGCGGTCCCGGAACCGGCCGGGGTGACCAGGCCGATTCCGGTGACCGCGAGACCCGCGTCGTCGCCTGGGACGCTCACTGCGGGGCTCCTCCCCGGTCGGCGGCGCCCTCGACGGTCAGCTGTGCCGACACGGCCTGCGCCACCTGATCCAGGGTCAGTTCGGCGGTGGCGCCGTCCTCGTCCAACGGGACGCCCCAGTGCTCCTGGAGGGTGACGTAGAGCTCGACGACGGCGAGGGAGTCGAGCTCCAGGGCGCCGAGGGTGATGTCGGGGCGGATCTCTTTGCCGTCCACCTCGAACTTGTCGGTGAGGACGGTCACGAGGTGGTCGTAGACAGGGTCCATGTCTTCCTCCGGGGTGTGGGACGGGGGGTGGAGTCGGTGGTGCGGGGTTCCGGGGCGCGGTCGAGGGGCCGGACGGCCGGCCAGGTCAGGGCGACCGAGGCCCAGGTGAGGCCGCCGCCGAAGGCGGTGAGCAGGGTCGGGGTGCCGGGGGAGACCCGACGGTGCGCGGCGGTGTCGGCGAGGGCCAGCGGGATCGATGCGCCGGCGGTGTTGCCGACATCGCGGAGGTTGCCGTAGCGGCGGCGCGGCGGGACGCCGACCCGGTCGGCGACCGAGTCGAGGATCCGCTGGTTGGCCTGGTGGCCGATGAACGCCCCCACCGCGGCGGGCGACCATCCGGTCTTTTCGAGGACGGCCCGCGAGGACTCGGTCATCCGGCGCACCGCCTGCCCGTACACCTCGCGGCCGCGCATCCGGAAGTAGTGGTCGTCGCGGCACCGTCGGCGCGCCGGGTCGGGCTGCCGGGCGCCGCCGGCGGCGATCGCGATGAGGTCGCTGCCGGAGCCGTCGGAGCCCCAGTCGGTGGCCGCGACCGCGCCGGGCTCGGCCCGGTCACCGGCGCGCAGCAGCACCGCGCCGGCCCCGTCGCCGAAGATCACCGCGGTGTCCCGGTCCAGCGGGTCGATGATGCGGGAATAGGTCTCGGCGCCGATCACCAGAGGGCGGGTGCAGACGCCGGTGCGGATCAGCGCGGTGGCGACCGTCAGGCCGTAGAGGAAGCCCGAGCACACCGCCGCCAGGTCGAAGGCGGGCACGGTGCCCAGCCCCAGCCGGTGGGCGACCTCGGGCGCGGTGGCCGGGCAGCGCCGGTCGGGGGTGGTGGTGGCGACGAGCACCAGGTCCGCCCCGGCCCGAGCGGACTCCAGGGCCGCCCGGCCGGCCGCCACCGCGAGGTCCCCGGTGCTCGTGTCGTCCTCGGCGGCCCGGCGCCGGGCGATGCCGGTGCGGGTGCGGATCCACTCGTCGCTGGTGTCCAGGACGCCGCGCCGCCGGACGTCCTCGTTGGTCAGCACCCGTGGCGGCAGGCAGCTGCCGATGCCGTCGATCACGGCTGTCGGACTCACCGTAGTCATGGTGGTGTTCCTCGATTCGCGGGATGGTCAGGCGGTGAACGGGGACGGCGGTTTGGGGATGCCGGCCAGTCCGCCGTCGGGCACGGAGGTGCCGCCGTCGAGCACCAGGGCCTGCCCGGTGAGGTACGAGGCGGCGGGGCAGGCCAGGAACAGTGCGGCGTGGGCGATCTCGTCCGGTTCCGCCCAGCGGCCCAACGGGACATGCGCCATCAACCAGTCCGACAGCGGCGCCAGGGAGTAGGCGAACGTCGTCATGTCGGTGCGGGTCCAGCCCGGGCACAGCGCGTTGACCCGGATGCCGTCGCGCGCCCAACCGACCGCCAGGCTGCGGGCGAGCGCGATCTGCGCCGCCTTGGAGGCGCCGTACGCCTCCATCCGCGGGGCGCCGGCGACCCCGGCGAGCGAGGACATCACCACGACGCTGGCCCGGGACGAACCGGTGAGGTGGCGGTGGGCCCGCCGGCACAGCGCCGCGGTGGCGTTGAGGTTCACCGACACGACGTGGTCCCAGTCGGCCTGCGCGGAGTCCTGGAGGGGCACGAGGATCGGGGCGCCGTCGTCCTGGGCGGGCAGCACGCCCGCGTTGTGGACGAGCACGTCGAGACCGCCGAGCGCCGCCGCCGCCTCGTCCACGACCGCCTCAGCGGCCCCGGGTTCCGCGAGGTCGCCGGGGACCAGCACCGCGGTGCGGCCCTCGTCCTCCACCAGCGCGGCGGTCTCCTTGAGCGCGCCCGAACTGCGCGCGGACAGCGCCAGGTCGGCGCCGGCCCGGGCGAGGGCCACGGCGGTGGCCTTGCCGATGCCCCGGGAGGCGCCGGTGACCAGGGCCCGCGCTCCGTCCAGTCGGAACGGGTCGTGAAGGGACGTCATGAGGAACTCCTCTGCAAAGTGGGGACGGGCCCGGCGGAAGCGGGCGGTGGGGCGGGGATGTGCGGCGCGGCGCGGGTGGGGGCGATGCGGATGGTGGGCGCACCGGTCCAGGTGAGCAGGGCGCTGCCCCAGGTCACGCCGGCGCCGAAGACGGCCAGCAGGATCCGGCCGCCGGGCGGCAACAGCCCGCGGGCGGCGGCGCCGGCCAGCGCGTACGGGGCGCTCGCGGCCCCGATGTTGCCGACCTCGTCGCCGACGATGACCAGCCGCCCGGGTGGGATGCCGATCCGTTCGCCGAGGCTGCGCAGCAGCACCGGGTTGGGTTGGTGGGTGATGACGGCGTCGATGTCCTCCAGCCGCAGGTCGTTGGCGGCCAGGCTCTCGCGCACGAGCCGGGGGAAGATCTCGACGATGAAGTCCCGCACCGCGCGGCCGTCCATGTGGATGCGGTGCCGGTGCGCGCCGAGCGTGGCGGGACTGGCCGGGACGCGGCTGCCGCCGGCCGGGATCAGGACGTGGTGCGCGCCGGTGCCGTCGGAGCCGAGGCGGAAGTCGCCGAACCCGGCGCCCTCCGGCACCGGACCGAGCACCGCGGCCGCCGCCCCGTCGGCGAACAGCACCGCGGTGCCCCGGTCGGTCGGGTCGAGGAACTTCGAGTACGCCTCGACGCCGACCACCGCCGCGTACCGCGCGCCACCACCGCTGCCGCGCAGCCAGTCGTGCGCGACCCGGGCCGCGAACAGCCAACCGGCGCAGGCGGCGCTGACGTCGAGTGCCACGGCGTGCCGGGCCCCGATCAGGGCCTGGATCCGGCAGGCGGTGGACGGGCCGAGTTCGTCGGGGGTGGAGGTGGCGGCGATCAGCACGTCGAGCTGGTCGACGTCGATGCCGGCGGCGGCCACCGCGGCGCGGACCGCGTTCGCCGCCAGGTCGGACGCCGCCTGGTCGGGATCGGCGACGTGCCGGGTGTGCACGCCGGTGCGTTGGGCGATCCACTCGGCCGTGACGCCGGCGGCGGCCGCGACGTCCTCGTTGGTGCGGGTGTCGTGCGGCAGGTAGGTGCCCATGCCCAGGACGCCGATGCGCGGCAGGGGGGAGGAGTGCGGGCTCATGACGGCCTTCCGGTCACCGGTCGAGGGAGTCGTACAGGGCGGCCGCGTAGTCGTCGGCGGCCAACGGGGCCGGCGCCGCGCCGGGAGGCGCGCCCAGCGCCTCGCACAGCAGCGGGAGATGGGGCAGCAGCCGGTCGCACAGGCCGTCGACCACCGCGGGCAGCGCCCGGACGGTGGCCGGGGCGAGGGTGCCGGTGGCCACCAGCCCGCCGGCCAGGCGGCGGGCTTCGACGGCCCCGTAAAGCGCGGCCAACGGGCGCAGCACGCACCGGAGTTCGGGCTGGTGGACGGCCTCCACGGCGGCGGCCACGGCGTCCGCGACCAGTCGGGCGCCGTACGCCTCCCCGAGGCCGTGTGCGGAGTCGAGCAGCGGGTTCCACAGGTCCAGGCCGGTCCGCCCGACCCGGGCGCCCTGGCGGACCGCGCGGTGCAGGTCCTCGCGCAGCCACCCCTCCTGCGCCCGGGCGACCGCCGGCCACCACCCCGGGTGGTCCGCGGGAACGTCGATCGGCCGCACGGAGCCGCCCGCTCCGCCGCCCCGTTCCTGAGCGAGCGCCCGACCGGCGTCCAACAGGATCAACTGGCTGTCGCCGCCCGCCGTGTCGAAGGCGTGCGCGAAGCCGTGGTAGCCGTCGAGGAGGTTGGGACGCAGGAAGCCGGCCAGCCCGCAACGGTGCTGGCAGTCGCCGGCCACCCGTGCGGCGCCGCGCACCGTGACCGCCTTGAGCACCGCCAGCGGCCGGTCGACGGCGGTCCACGGCGAGAAGGTCATGCCGTCCGCGCGGCGCGCCGGGGCACCGTGCGCCGCGGCGCTGCGGGACCGGGCCCAGATCTCCCGCGCGGTCCGACCGGCACAGGTCAGCGCGAACGAGGTGGCGAGCGCGCCGAGCAGCGCGTGCTGCTGGTTGCGGAACTCCAGCACGCTCGCGCCGGGGGCCAACCGGCCGTGCGCGCGCCGGTGCCCAGCGAAGCGGAGGGCCGTCACGGCGGACTGCCGGGCCATCGTGGCGACCGCCGAGGGCAGGGTGGCCCACAGGATCTGCCCCACGGACAGGGTCCGTTGGAGCCGGGCGTCCGGACCGCCGAGTGGATCGTGGAAGGACCCGTCCGCGTCGATGCGGGCCCGGTCGCGCAGCCACTGCACGTACGGCACGCGCACCCCGTCGAACCGCACCAGCGCGTAGTCCAGGGGCAGCGAGGGCACGTCCACGCTGCGGGTCACCTGCACGCCCGGGCGCGGGCCGTCGGCGTCGGTGAGTTCCACCACGAACGAGAAGACCCCGCGCGGGCTCCCGTCGACGACCAGTCGGGCGCACACCACGGCGCTCTGCGGCACCCCGGCACCCCCGACGGCGGAGAACTTCGCCGCGCCCACCACCGGGGTGTCGAGCACGAACTCCCGGGTCTCGGGGTCGAACCGGGCGGTGGTCCGGATGCCCAGGTGGCTGCTGGCGTCCCCGACCTCGGTCACCAGGAAGACGCCCTTGGTACGGCCGGTGGCCAGCGCCTGCCAGGGGCGACCGAGCGTCGCCGGGTCGTCGGCGAGGGTGACGACGGAGCCCAGGCAGAGCACGTAGTGGTTGACGACGGCCATGTAGAGCGGCGGATCGGCGAGCGCCACGCACTCGCTGAGCACCGCGAGTTGCTCCGGGTCGCGGAACAGCTCACCCACCGGAGGCAGGTTGTCCGCGAGGCGCCGCAGGCGCCGGTGCACCCGCCGGGCGGGGTCTTCGGGAGGGTCGGCGGCCTCCTCGCGGTCGGCCGCCAGGGCGGTCAGGAGGCGGCTGCGCAGGGCGTAGGGGCGGGCACCGTGGACGAGCGCGTCGAGCTCACCGGGCGGTTGCGGGTACGTGGTCATCGTGTTGGCTCCAGAAGGCGGCGGCGAGCGCGGCGTTCGGCCGGTCGGCGGTCGGGGCGCCGGGCCGCGGCCAGGGGAAGGTGGGATCGGTGAGCGGCGCGCGGGCGCCGGCCGCCTCGGGCGGCAGGGTCTGCCGGATGCTGCGGGTCAGCGCCCCGCCGGTGCCGGCCTCGAAGAACAGGGTGCGGCCGTCGGCGGTCAGCCCGTCGAGCACCGCCGGCAGCCGCACCGGGTGGACGAGGCAGTTGGCCAGGCCGCGGTGGACGTCGTCCCCCGGCCCGTAGGGGCCGCCGCGGACGGCCGAGTGCACGGGCAGCCGCGCCGGACGGGGGCCGAGGTGCCGGATCGCGGCGGCGAAGGCGTCCGCCGGCCCGGTGAGGGACGGATGGTGGGAGGAGAACGGCAACCGCAGGCGCGCGGCCGGCAGGCCCCGGCGCGCGGCGAGTTCCTCCACGGCGCCCAGGTCCGCCAGCGGCCCGCTGACGATGCTCTCGTCCGGAGCGTTGACGCAGGCCAGCGCGACGCCGGGACGACCGGCGGCGCGCACCAGGTCCGCCGTGTGGTACGCGCCGGCCCCGATCAGCGTCATCCCCCCTGCACAACGGGCCAGTTGGTGCGCCAACGAGCAGGCGATCCGGGCGCCCTCGGTGACCTCGAACACCCCGGCCGCCGTGAGCGCGGCGATCTCCCCGAAGCTCACGCCGAGCACCCGGTCCGGCGCCAGGCCGGTGGCGCACAGCGCGCGGTGCACGGCCACCGACGAGCAGAACAGTGCGAGTTGGGGGGTGCCCACGGGGCCGGCGGCGAGTTCGCGACCACTGGGCGGAGTCTCGCTCAACAACGCCTTCGCGAGCGGCACGATGCCGAATGCGTCACCCACTTCTTCGGCCTCTTCGCATACGTCACGCACGGCATTCCGCACGACCGCGTGCGTGCGCACCGCCCGGCTCAGCGGACTCACCGCGAAATCTCCCTGCCCGGGAAAGACATGGACGATCCGCAATGGTTCCGGGTCGCGTTCTCCTCTTTTGGTCGCGACGGCATCAGGCATTTCCTCACCCCAATTTCGGTGGTCCCCGGTCGGTGTTATGCCATTCAACATCCGTCCTCGGGCCCGTGGCCTCCGTTTACCGTCCGGGGCTGTTGAAAGAGGTGAACGCGCAGGCAAAGCGATGTCTCGGGAGTGCTAGGACGGTGACGTCACGGCGAACGTCCGGTGCAACACGGCGCTCGCCACCGGGAGTTTCCGGAAGGGCGTCAGCAGTTGCCGCAATCGTCCGGCGGCCAGATCCGCCGCCCCGGACCGCAGCTGGACGTAGTGGTCGAGGAAGGAATTCCACGAGGCGCACGCCTCTTCCACATGACCCAGCCCCATGAGTATTTCCGCGTGCTGAGCGTGACTCAGCGCCATGCCCCGGTGGTCCGCCACGGAACGGTGCACCAGCGAGTTGGCCAAGGCCGCCCGGGCGGCCGGTAAGTCACCGGAATGTCTGAGGACCTCGGCGCACTGGAATTCCAGCGAGCCGGGCGAGTAGGCGGTGAACGGCTCCGCCGCGCCGCCCCGCTCGCCCTTCGCCAGCGCGCGCTCGGCCCGGCCCAGGGACTCCCGCGCCGCCCGGTGCCGCCCGTAGGCCGCCTGCGTCACGGCCAGTTGGGACAGCAGGAACGCCCGGGCCGGGCCCTGGGAGACCCGGGTGGCGGCGGCGGCCTCGGCCGCGTGCAGGGCGACGCGCCGGTGGCCCAGCGCCAGTCCTTGGGCACTCAGCCCGCGCAGGACCACGGCGCGCGCCGTGGCGTCCCCGGACTCGTCGGCGAGCCGCAGCGCGGTGCCGAAGTGGCGCTGGGCGAGCCCGTGGAGGGAGGCGTCCTGGTACATCCGGGCGAGCAGGAACGCGAGCCGGGACGCCTCCACCAGCAGCTCCTGGCGCGGCTGGTGGCCGTCCCGCTCGCGCAGCAGCGGAGCGATGTCGTCCGCGAGGTACGCGGCCAGCGCGGACCGGGCCCGGCGCCCGCCGTGCGCGTCGAAGGAGGCCGAGTAGAAGCGCACCGCGAGCCGGACGACGCCGAGGTCGTCGCCGGCGGCCGGCGCGCCGCGCGGTGCCCGGGGCGTCGGCACCCGCTCCGCGCAGCCGGCCGCGACCCTCGCCAACTCCGCTTCCCGGTACGGCATCACACGGGCCGCGGCCCGGCGCGCGGGGTCGTTCTCCATGCTGCACAGCTCGGTGAGCGCGGCGCCCACCGGAAGGGCGGAGAGGGGGAGCCGCCCGCCCGCCGGAGCGGACGGCTCCCCGGAGAGCCCCGCCGCAGCGGGGGAGACCGAGCGGCCCAGCCGACGGGACAACGCCTCCGCGAGCAGTTCCGGCACCGGGGGCGCCGGACGGGTCCCGCTGAGCCAGTGCGCCACGGCCGTGCGGTCGTAATTGAGGTCGAGGTCTATCTCCGCGGCGAGGGCGTTGACCGTGCGCGCCAACGCCGCCTGGGTCCAGCGGGCCTCCGCCAGCAAGGCCCGCAGATTGTCGTTGCGGCGGCGTGACGAGGGCACTCAGGGCTCCCGGCACGGGGGTTCGGGCGGGGTGCGCAGGACGCGCGCCGCGTCATTCCGCGTCAATTCCCCAGTCCTGCCGCGGAGGCCCGAAAGAGGGGAACCGGAGAAACGGATGGTGCCAAAGGAGTTCATGGGGAACGACGTCCGTACGTGGTATTGCCGTGGTGCCTGATCAATTTCCTACCCACCGCTGCGGGGGCCCTCCGGAGTGTCCGGGGAATTCTTCCGGGGCAGCCTCTCCGTGGCCGGAAAGGCGCCTTGCGGACCGCTGAGCCGTAGCCAACAGCCGTCCACCAACGGAACCATGAATCCAGCCCAGGTGGAACGCCGGGCCCCGGCGGGAAGCGTGAACGTGTTGAAAGCCACTCGCCCCGACGAACGATCCTCAGCCCGAGCCCGACCAATGAGCGAGGCAAAGAGACGATGACGCCCCCGCGCCGCCCCAACCGGATGCTCGCGGCACTGTTGGCCGAGGCCGACTGGACCGCCACGGACCTCGCCCGCGCCGTCAACGCCCTCGGCGCCGCCCAGGGCGTGCGCCTGCGCTACGACCGCACCTCGGTGGCCCGCTGGCTCAACGGAGCCCGCCCCCGCCCGCCGGCCGGCCAACTGATCGGCCAGGCGCTGGGCCGCCGCATCGGCCGCCGGCTCACGCCCCGCGACACCGGGTTCGCCGACCCCGACCCGGCCGGCGCCCTGACGACCGCGCTGGGCGGCCGTGACCCGGTACTCCGCCTCGCCGCCCTCTGCCGAGCCGAGACCGACCCCGCACACCGGGCGGACCTGGCGCGCACCGTCCTCTCCGCCCCACCGCCCCCGTTCAGCGGCTGGGGGAGCCGACGCCCACCCCTGCCCCCGGCGGACCTCCGCGCACCGCAGGTGTCCGCCGCGGCCCCGGCGCGCCTGGAAGCGGTGGCCATCCGCAGTGCCCACGTGGGCGAGCGACACGGCGGCGCCCACGGCCGCCCCGCACTGGCGGGCTACCTCGCCACCGAAGTGGTGCCGCTGCTCACCGCCCCCGCACATCCCACGGTCCGCCGGGCCCTGCTCACCGCCGCCGCGCACCTCACGGTCCTCCTGGCCGGCCGCACCTGCGAAACCGGGCACCCCGCCCTCGCCCAGCACTACTACGACATCGCCCTCGAACTCGCCCGCGCGGCCGGCGACCACAGCTCCTACGCGATCGCCCTGCGCTGCCTCAGCCTGCAGGCGCACCAACTCGGCGACCACCACCAAGCACTCGCCCTCGGCGAGGCTGCCATCGAGATCGCGGGATCGGCGGTGCCCAGCGCGGTCCGCTCCTACCTGCATGCGGGACGCGCGGTCGTCCGGGCCGGTGCCGGGCAGAGCCGGGCGGCGGTCGCGGACCTGCTGGCAGCCGAACAGCACCTGGCGCGCGCCACCGGCCCCGAAGGCCCCTTCACCAGCTATCCGGAGACCGCCCTGCGCTACCAGCGGGCCGAGGTGCTGTCATGCCTGGGCGACCACAAGGCCGCACTCGGCGAACTGGCCGACTCCCTCGCCTGCCGGCCCGCCGACCACCACAAGGCCCGCACCCTGCTGCACGCCCAGCTCGCCCACACCCTGCTCGCCCTGAACGAGGTGGACGCGGCGGTGGAGCACTCCCTGCACGCCCTGCGCCACCACCGGCAGCTCACCGCGGGTTCCGTGCACGGCACGCTGCCCCGGCTGGCCCAGCGGCTGGCACCCCATCAACGCAATCCGCACGTCAGGGCGTTCCGGGAGCGGCTGCGCGCGACGGCCCTGTGAGGTCGGCGCCGGCCGCCTCCCTCGGACGGCACGGTTGCGGGTCGGCCGGGCGGCCGTCCGCTTGCTCGCCGGCCGCAGGCCCCGGGGGGAACCCGCCCAGCAACACCATCGCCACGTCCACAGGATCCGTCACAAGCCCAATAAAGGGGAGCGCGGCGCCCGTATCGATTCCCGGCACGCCCAGCCGGCCGCACTGTTCACCCGGACGCACGCAGTCCGCCCGCCCGGCGGACGGTGCGACGCCCACCGCCGGCCACCCCCGGAACTGTGCCCGGTCGCAGGGAAATTGCCCGCCCCGCGGCACCGAGCCGACGGACCCGCCCCGCGTCGAGCACCACCCGGCCCGCCGTGTGGGCGTCAGGCGCCGGACGGGCGGAGGGTGGCGAACACGCCGCGCTGCTCCGCGTCGTCACCCGACCGCCAGACACCGGTGACCGCTCCCAGGAGCCCCGGGCCGTCGGCCGCCACGTCGCCGGCCGTGAAGTCGGGACCGGCCACGGGCTCCAGCAGGCGCGCGAGGCGCAGGCCGAGGCCGCTCGAAGCCGGCGCCGGCCGGCCGGCCGCCGCCGACCCGGACGCCTGCTCCGCGCCCGGTGCGGTGGTGGTCGCCAGGGCCAGCTCGGTGCCCCGGGTGCCGTGGGCGACGGTCACCGCCCCCACCACCCGCGACGAGCCGAACGCCGCGGCGTCCTCGACGTGCCGCGTTACGGAGTCGTCGCGGGTGTCGGAGTCGTCCTGCGCCTGCGGCACGGCACGCCCCTGGAACAGCGCGAGCAACTCGGCGGCGAACACCGGGTCGTGGGCTCCGTCGTAGATCCACCGCTTCCCCAACACGCCGTGCTGGGTGGTGCCGACCAGTGCCCGCTCGGCACCGTCCAGCGGCGCCCCGCGGTAGGTGAGCGGGACGAAGTAGGACCGCGGAACGGCACCGGACGCGTCCGTGACGACCAGGCATTCGATGCCCACCTCGCCCTGCGGATCGTCGAGCCGGAAGCCGCCCGCCTTGGTCAGCTCCGGTGACGGGTGGTCACCCCGGAACCACGGCTGGCCGGGCAGCCAATCGGTGAGGAGCTCCAACTTGGTGGGCTTGAGCGTGGTGTGGTGAATGGCAGCCATGCCCCGTCAACACCGCCCCCACCGACTTCATTCCGCCCCAACACCGTTCCGCGCCGCGTCATTCCGCGCCGGCGGGGTGCCGGAGCGGACGCGTCGGGGTGGCCTCCGGTACGTGCACGACGGCGTCGAACCAGTCGGCGAGCGATCCGCCGGACATGTGGTGGTCGGCATCGGCGCCCGGATCGTAGGCGGGGCCGATCAGCCGGGTCCTGGTCGGTGTCGCCAACCAGGTCCGGACGGCAGTCGGAGCGGCGGCCCGCAGGTCCAGCAGGTAGGCGTCCGTGCCGGCGGTTCCCAGGACCGCCTCGGCGAACTCCGGCGGGGGAGCGGGCACCGGGAACGGCACGTTCCCGTGGTGGAAGGTCAGCCCGAGGGAGACGAAGCGGGCCCCGTATCGGGCGCGCAGGTGACTGCCGGCGTTCCGGTGCGTCGTGGGCGTCGGGGAGGGCGAAAGGGTACGGGGGTCGCCGTTGGAGGTGTGGGCCAGACCGCCCCAGTAGACGACCTTGTGCCCGGTGCGCTCCTGCCAGCGGATGGTGTCCTCGGCCAGGCACCGTTCGATGGTCGCGAGCTGGTCGAGGGAGGTGGGCGCCTGCCGGACCCCGCCGTTCGAGCCGGTCAGGCGCACCGGATCGCGCGGGTGGCGGCGGTTGTGGTCGCGCAGCCACTCGACGAGGTCGAGGATCTCCTCGGTCCGCCAGAACGACCGGGCCGCCGACAGCAGCGCCCGCGGGTCGCCCGGCCCGCCGTTGACGTACGCGTCGAGACCGATCCTGGAGGGGACGTCACCCTCCAACACCAGGGTGCGGAAACCCTCTTCCTCGACCAGCAGCCGCACCATCCGGTGGGCCAGGACGGACAGCTCGCGGGACTCCCGGCCGGCGGCGCCCAGCGCCACGACCTGGGCATCGCGCACCACGTCCGCCAACGGCCGCAGGTCGGTGAGCGGGGCGGTGGGCTCGTCCGTGGTGAGGTGGTGGGCGTTGTCCCTGATCCACCGCGTGACCTCGTCGACCATGATGGGCGCTGCTCCTCTCGTGTGGCGCCGCCGCGGCGCCGACCGGCCCCGGACGGGAACCGGCTGACCGGGCGGACCTGAACGGTGCGGCCCCGCCGGGCGGTTGCCGCAGGAACAGCCTCGAACATCAACCATGATCGAGGTCAAGTGCATGGGGTGCCTGGCGCCACGCCCGCACCCCGGGCCTCAGCCGTCCGCCCGTCCCGTCTCCGCCAGGCAGCACCGGACGAAGTCCTGGACCACGGGGTTGCTGTCGTCCGCCGGAGCCCAGGCGACGGCGACCTGACTGGGACTGACGCCGGTGACCGGCCGGTAGGTGATCCCGGGGCGCGCGTAGAAGCGGGCGGCGGATTCCGGAGCGAGCGCCACGCCGTAGCCGTTGGCGATCGCGCTGAGCCACTCGTCCGGTTGGTCGGTGACGGCGCCGACGTCGACCGGATGCCCCTCGCGCTCGTCGGCGGCCAGCCAGTAGTCCCGCCAACGCCCCGTCTCCGCCGACGCCGCCACGAACGGCTCGTCCCACAAGGCGCGGAACGGAACCACCTCGCACGCGGCCAAGGGGTGGGCGTCGGCGAGCGCGACGCAGCGGGGTTCGGTGAAGAGCGTCACGACGCGCAGCGACTCCTGGCCGGGGAACGGCAGCCGTACCAAGGCGACGTCGACCTCCGCGTCGGCCAGTCCGGCCGACGGACGGGACCAGGCGGCCTGGCGCATCTCGGCCCGCCAACCCGGTCGCCGCCGCGCGAACTCCGCGACGATGCGCGGCGTCGCCTCGTTGGCACCGCTGGCCACGAATCCGACCCGCAGCACCTGGGCCGACCGGCTCGCCGTCGCCTTCGTCTCCCGCACGGTCCGGTCCCAGTCGGTCAGCAGGGCCGGCACCCGTTCCGCGAGCGCACGCCCCGCCTCGGTGACGGCCATGCCGGCCCGGGACCGCGTGAACAGGCGCACTCCGAGCTGCGCTTCCAACTGCTGGATCTGCTTGGTCAGCGCCGGTTGCGAGACGAACAGGCGCTGTGCGGCCCGGGTCAGGCTCCCGTCCTCCGCCACGGCGACGAAGCAGCGCAACAGTCGGGTGTCGACATCCATGCCGCCAGGTTATGGCCGCAGGTATTGGACGCCGCGGCACGGCGCGACGAGGCTGGTCACAGACGGCCCGAGCGGAACCGCGCCCCCGAAGGACCGGCCCGCCACCGGTGCACCCGTCGCGTTCACCGCGTCCGCGCAGCAGGGAAGCAGCAGGGAAGCAGTAACGAAGCAGCAGGGAAAGGGAGGCGTCGCCCATGGCTACGGCCTACGTGATCATCATCGTCCTGACGGTCGCGGCGAACGCGGCGGTCGCCGTCGCGGACCTCGTGCGGGCCGAGTTCGTCCTCGCCAACTCCGCCGCCGTGGGCGTTCCGCGGTCCTGGCTCCCGTGGCTCGGCGCCCTCAAGGGTGCGGGAGCGACCGGGCTGCTGATCGGCCTCCTCGGCCTCCGCCCCCTCGGCGTCGCCGCCGCCGTCGGGCTCGTCCTCTTCTTCGTCGGCGCCGTCGTCGCCCACGTCCGGGTGCGCGCGTACGCCACCATGGCCGCTCCCGCCGGGTACTTGGGACTGGCGGCGGCCTCGCTCGCCCTCACCGTGCTGAGGTAGGCGGAGCCCCGGGACGGCGACCGGTGGCGGGGCCGCGGCGGCGTCGAGCGGGCACCGTGCCCCGCCGCGTCCGGCCCGGCTACTTCTCCAGGAGCGACAGGAGCAGGGTGACCACGACGACACCGATGCCGATGGCCGCGCCGAGCACGGGGTGGTAGTAGGCGAGGTAGACGGCCAGGCCGCCGAGTACGAGGGCGAGGGCAGTACGCGTGTCCATGCCCTGAGGTCCCGTCGAGGACCGCGGATCTTTCATCCGGCGGCAATGAAAGGAATCGGGGCGCCGACTCGTCCTCCTACTGAGCCCGGGGCCCTGTTGCGGTACCCGGTCAGTGGAGAGGACGACACATGAGGCAGCTCTCAGGGGGCGGCGACGACTCCGGAGAGGCGCACCGCCGGTTGTCGAAGGCACGCGAGGCCGCGCTGATGGAGGATGCGCTGCGCGCCATCGAGCCCCGGCTGATCTCCTCGGTCACGCGGGTCACGCGTGACTACCACCTGGCCCAGGACATCACCCAGGAGACCTGCATAGCGGTGCTCCAGGAGTTCCGCCGGGGTACCAAGTTCGAGAAGCCGATCATCGTGTTCGCGACCGTCGTCGCCCGCAACAAGCTCCGGGACCACTGGCGCAAGGCGTCCTCGGGCGAGCAGCCCTACGACGAACCCCCGGAACACGCCCGGCAGTTAGCGACCGGTCCGGCCGCCGGGCTGGAGTACCTCGAACTGCTGGAGTCGGTGAAGACCGCGATCGCCGACGAGCGGCAGGCCGCCGTCTGGGAACTCACCCACGTCTGGGGACTGAAGGGCGTCGAGATCGCCGAGCTGCTGGAGGTCTCGTCCGCGACGGTCAGCCGTGAGCTGGCCGCGGCCGAGACCAAGGCGAAGCGCTGCCGTGACGACGAGGAACCGGCCCCCGCGTAGGCCACGGCCCGGGCACCCGGCGGCCGCGGCGTGCGGCCGCCGCGCCCGGCCCTGGCGCGGCGCCGGACCGGACCTCGCCCCGGGGCCACGGGACGGTCGTCGACCGACCCCGTGGCCCCTGGGTGGGACCGATCCACCCCCAACAGTTCCTGAGGGAAGGGTGATCATGAACAACAGCCATTCCTCTCCGCACGAGAGGATGCTGGCCTACCTCCGAGAGGGGGACCAGCTCGTGCCCCCGGACGCGCGCAGCCCGCGTGACCGGGAAGACCGGTACGACATGCGGTCGGCGGCCGCCGAGCCGACCGCGACGGCGCCGAACCCGCCCGAACGCCTCGACGTGTCGCCGGACGCCTGGTACCGCGACGGGCTCGACGAGGTGCTCGGACGATCGGTGGTGGAGTGGTGACGCCGCAACCGCACCTCCCGGGTGCCGGTGCGGAGCCGCGCGCGGTCCTCCCGCGAACGGCTGCGGGCGTTCCCCGCCGTCACCAACCCCACTGCGGGCGGGGGCGGTTGCCGGACCCTCGCCGGGGGGAGGCGCGGTTCGGACCCGCCCCGACGGACCGGTGCGGCATACGAGGGTTGCCGCAGCGGACGCCGGCGTAGGTCGACGACGGCACGGGCAGCGCGGCCCACACAGGGGGATGGGCCGCGCCGCTCCGCTTCACGAACGGGCGGGCGCGGGCGCCAGCCCGTCGGCCACCAACCCGGCGAGGACCGCCTCGCCCAGGGCCTGCACGGCGGACTGCGGCCGCACCATCACGTTGATCTCCTTGATCCGGCCGCCCCCGGCTCCGTCCCCAGCCCCGGCTCCCTCCTCAGCGTGGTGCAGCAGGTCCATGCCGTGGATCTCCCTGCCGTTGACGGTGGCGCGGAAGATCAGCACCGACGAGGGGGTGGCGGTGCCGTCCGCGCTCGTCTCGGCGGCGCCGGCGAACTCGCCGACGTAGCGGAAGTCCTCGAAGGTGCGCAGCAGGACCCGCAAGAGGCCCACCACCGCCGGCCTGCCTTCGAACGGCCGGAACTTCACCGGGCTGTACAGGCGGACGTCCTCGGTCAACAGCTCCTCCAGCGCCGCCAGGTCGCGGTCCTCGACGGCGGTCCGGAAGCGTGCTGCGGGCGCGGTCATGGTGTCGTCTCCCATCCTGTTCGTCCTTCCCGTCCGGCCCTCGCTGCCCTCACCAGCCGGGCCACCGAACACCGGACTCCTCTACTCATGATTCTGACTAATCAGAATCATGAGTACCATGACCCGTGCATCCCTGAGTAGGGGACGAGCGCTACGGCGCCGCCGAGCGGCGGGAGGAGAACCGATGGCCTTGCGGCACGCAGTCCTGGCGGCCCTGCTGGGCGCGGAACTGAGCGGATACCAGCTGGCGAAGTCCTTCGACCTCGGGGTCGCGAACTTCTGGCACGCCCAGCCGCAGCAGGTCTACGCCGAACTGACCCGGCTGGAGAACGACGGGCTGATCACCGGCCGCGAGGTCGTCCAGGACACCCGCCCCAACAAGCGCCTGTTCCACGTCACCGACGCCGGCCTGACGGAACTGGAGCGGTACGTCGCCGCCACCACCAAGCCCTCCTTCATCCGCGACGACCTGCTCGTCAAGGTCCAGGCGGCCGGCCACGTCGACACCGCGGAGCTGATCGCCCGGCTGACCGAACGCGGCGCACTCGCCCGCACCAAGGTCGAGCAGTTCGACGCGCTGCTGCGCACCCTGCGCGGCGAACGCACCGAGGAGGAGTACCTACGCCACGGCACCCACGTCGGCCCGTACCTGACGTGCCTACGCGGCCTGGCCTTCGAGGAGGGCAACCGCGACTGGTGCGCCCGCGCGGCGGCCGTACTGCAAGCCAGACTGACGGCGCAGGACGAGGGCCGGCACTGACCGGACGGCCACGAGTTCAGCCGCGCTGCGCGCCCAACTCCACGGCCTGGAACGGGAGATCGCCACCCGCCAGGCCGTCCGCTCCGCGCTCACCGGACTCCTCGCGACGACCACGCCGCCCTCGGCGCCCGAGGGGCGATCGGCCGGCCGGGTGAGCCGCCGGCGCCCTGCGGATGCGATCACGGGGGTGCCTGCATAGCGTCGGGGTGGCCGCGCGCCGCACGTGACGGGCCAGGTCCCGGGCGTGCGGGCGCCGGTGTGCGCCGGCACGCCCGCGCGGGGACGGACACCCATCTCACGAGGAGACGCGTCATGCCCGCTCGTACGCTCAAGGACAAGGTCGTCGTGGTCGGCGGCGCCTCCAAGAACCTCGGCGGCCTGATCAGCCGACGGCTCGGCGAACACGGCGCCAAGGTCGTGGTCCACTACAACAGCGACGCGTCCCGCTCCGGCGCCGAGGAGACGGCCGCCGCGGTCAAGCAGGCGGGCGGGGACGCGGTGACGCACCAGGCGGACCTGACGCGGGTGGCCGGGGTCGAGGGGCTCTTCGACGCGGCGTTCGACGCGTTCGGGCGGGTGGACGCGAGCGTGAACACCGCGGGCATGGTGGTCAAGAAGCCGATGACCGAGACCTCGGAAACCGAGTACGACCGGATGTTCGCGGTGAACTCCAAGGCCGCCTACTTCATGATGCGCGAGGCCGCCAAGCGCATCGACCGCGACGGCTCGATCATCACCGTCGTCACCTCGCTCCTGGCCGCGTACACCGGCCTGTACTCGGTCTACGCCGGCAGCAAGTCACCGGTCGAGCACTTCACCCGCGCCCTGTCGAAGGAACTCTTCGGCCGCAACATCAGCGTCAACAACATCGCCCCGGGCCCGATGGACACCTCGTTCTTCTACCCGGCCGAGACCGACGACTCCGTCGCGTTCCACAAGTCCTCGTCCATGAACGGCGAACTGACCAAGATCGAGGACATCGTGCCCCACGTCATCTTCCTGCTTACCGAAGGCTGGTGGCTGAACGGCCAGACGCTCTTCGTCAACGGCGGGTACACGACGCGCTGACCCGGAGGCCCGTCGGCACGGCCGCCTGAAGCCGTCGGCCGCGGCCGACGACTGGCGACCACGACGCCGACGGCTCGGGAGGCTAGCGCCGGGCGGCCTCCTGGCCGGTGGTCGACTCGCCGGCGAGGGCAGGGGAGTTGGGGAAGATTCGGCGGGCGGCGAGGGCGACGTAGACCAGGCCGATCAGCACGGGCACCTCGATGAGGGGGCCGACGACGCCGGCCAGGGCCTGCCCGGAGGTCGCACCGAACGTGGCGATGGCGACGGCGATGGCGAGTTCGAAGTTGTTGCCGGCCGCGGTGAACGCCAGCGTCGTCGCCCGCGGATGGTCCAGCCCGACGGCCCTGCCCAGCGCCATCGATCCGGCCCACATGAGCGCGAAGTACGCGAGCAGGGGCAGGGCGATCCGTGCGACGTCCAGCGGGCGGGAGGTGACCGCACCGCCCTGGAGGGCGAAGAGCACCACGATCGTGAACAGCAGCCCCCACAGGGCGAACGGGCCGATCCGGGGGACGAACGTCGTCTCGTACCAGGCGCGGCCCCTGGCCTTCTCGCCCAGGCGGCGGGTGAGGAAGCCGGCGGCGAGGGGGATGCCGAGGAAGATCAACACGCTGCGGGCGATCTCCCACACCGAGACGTCCAACCCGGTCCGTTCCAGCCCGAGCCAGCCGGGGAGGACCGAGAGGTAGAACCAGCCCAGCAGGCTGAACGCGAGGACCTGGAAGACGGAATTGAGGGCGACCAGGACGGCGGCGGCTTCGCGGTCGCCGCAGGCCAGGTCGTTCCAGATGATGACCATGGCGATGCACCGGGCCAGCCCGACGATGATCAACCCCGTCCGGTATTCCGGCAGGTCGGGCAGGAAGAGCCAGGCCAGGGCGAACATCACGGCCGGGCCGACGAGCCAGTTGATCACCAGCGAGGGGATCAGCAGCCGGCGGTCGCGGGTGACGGTGTCGAAGCGGTCGTAGCGGACCTTGGCCAGGGCCGGATACATCATCACCAGCAGCCCGAGCGCGATCGGCAGCGAGACGCCGGTGACGGTGACCTTCGCCAGCGCGTCGCCGAGCCTGGGAACCAGGCGGCCCAGACCGAGGCCCGCGGCCATGGCCAGCAGGATCCACCCGGCCAGGAAGCGGTCCAGGAACGACAGCCGGGCGGCGACCGGCCCCGTTGCGGCGATGGCGCCCTTCGTCGTCACGAGGCGGCTCCGGAATGCGTCCGGTCGGCCCGGGCCAGGGGCTGGCCGGCGGGGCGGGTCAGGATTCCGGCGAGGCGGTCGGTCATCTCGGGCAGCAGCCAGTAGTAGACCCACGTTCCGCGGCGTTCGCAGTCGATCAGTCCGGCCTGTCGCAGCAGCTTGAGGTGGTGGGAGATCGTCGGCTGCGACAGGTCGAACGCCGGGGTCAGATCGCACACGCAGACTTCGCCGCCGGCGCGGGAGGCGATCATCGACAGCAGCCGCAGCCGCACCGGGTCACCCAGGGCCTTGAAGACCTTCGCCAGCTCGGTGGCCTGGTCCTCGTCCACCGGCGCGGTCAGCAGCCCGGGGCGGCATTCCTCGGTCCGGCCGCGCACCACACGCTCTTGATTCGACATCCCTCTATGTTGACGAACTTCGATTCAAGGCGCAAGGTTGCATCGATGAATATCAATGCAACGTGCTGAGGAGACCCCATGTCCCGAGTCCAGCTCGCCCTCAACGTCCCCGACCTCGAAGCGTCGGTCGCGTTCTACGCCAAGCTCTTCGGCGTCGAGCCGGCCAAGCGCCGCCCCGGCTACGCCAACTTCGCCCTCACCGAGCCGCCGCTGAAGCTCGTCCTGATCGAAGGCGAGCCCGGCCGGGAGACCCGCCTGGACCACCTCGGTGTCGAGGTCGCCTCCACCGACCAGGTCACCGCCGCCACCGACCGCCTCAAGGAAGCGGGACTTGCCACCTTCGAGGAGAACGACACCTCCTGCTGCCACGCCCTCCAGGACAAGGTCTGGGTGCACGGACCCGGCAGGGAGCCCTGGGAGGTCTACGTCGTCAAGGCCGACGCCGACCGCATGGGCAAGTCCCCCGTCCTGGAGGGCGACGCCTGCTGCCCCGGCGGTGAGGCATCGGCCTGAGGGCCCGATCGGCGGCGCGCTGCCCGCGCCCGACGGGGCGATTCCCGCACCGCGCCGGCCGCGCGACCCCGCCGTGACGCCACGCACCGCACGCGCCCAAGCGCCCCCCGCAGCCTCACACCAGGGACCTCAGCACGTCGACCTCACAGCCCGGCGCGGTCGGGTCGAAGCCGTGCTCGACCAGCCAGCGAACGCACAGCAGGCTTCGCAGCGCCCACCACGCGCGGATCACGTCGAGGTCGACGGCGGTGCCGTAGCCGGCGACCACGTCGCCGAGGTGCTCCTGGTGCCCGAGCGTCAAGGTGGCGAGGTCGAACAGGGCGTCACCCCGGCCCGCCTCGGACCAGTCGATGATGCCCGTGACCTCGTCGCGGTCGACGAAGACGTGCGCGATCTGTAGGTCGCCGTGCGTGAACGCCGGGGTCCACGGCCGGAGTGCGACGTCGGCGACCTGACGGCCGCGGGTGACCAGGTCGGCGGGGAGGACGCCGTTCCGCACGAGCCACGCGCACTCGCCGTCGAGCTCCGCCACCAACTCGTCCAGGCCCCGCCCGCCCCGGCCGGGCCACGGCGGCAACGGCGCCTCGTGCACCTTCCGGACGGCCGCACCCGCCGCGGCCCACGCCGCCGGGGACGCGGTCGACGGCTCGCCGAGCCGGCCGAGCGCCGTCCCCGGGACCGCGGCGATCGCGAGCACGGGCGGCTTGCGCCACAGGACCTCCGGGGTCGGGACCGGTGCCAGGGCCATCGCCTCGACCTCGACGTCGATGCGCGCCTGATCGGCGTCCACCTTCAGGAACACGTCGCCGACGCGCAGCGTCGCGCGCTCCGCATGGGCGACCACCACATTGACCTCATCCATGGCCGACCAGTATCCCCGAGCCGACCGTCGACGTCGCCGGCCCGCAGCGGACCGGTATCAGGGACGGCTCGCGGGTGTCACCCTGTCGCCCCGTCAGCTGGCAGCTGCCAGCCGTCAGCGCAGGGCGACCGCCGCGCCCGTGCGTTCGGTGGCGATCTTGACGGCGAAGCCCGCCAGTGCGGTGCCCGTCACGTAGCGGTGCACGCGTTGCCAGAGCGGGTGCCGGGCGAAGAACCCGGCGACGGAGCCGGCCGTGACGATGAAGAACGCGTTGCCCGCGACCCCCACCGCGATCTGCGTCAGCCCCAACAGCACCCCCTGTAGGCCGACATGACCGCGTGCCGGGTCGACGAACTGCGGCAGCAGCGAGATGTAGAGGATGGCCACCTTGGGATTGAGCAGGCAGGTGAGCAGGCCCATCAGGAAGAGCTTGCGGGGCCGGTCCGGCGTCAGTTCCTGGGGCGCGACGGCGGATCGGCCGCCTGGCCGGACGGCCTTCCAGGCAAGCCAGAGCAGGTACCCCGCTCCGGCCAGTTTGATCGCCAGGTAGATCTCCGGCACCAGCGCGAAGACGGTGGCGATGCCGGCGGACACCGCGAAGAGGTAGACCAGGAAGCCGAGGAAGACCCCGGCCAGCGAGATCAGCCCCGCCCGCCGGCCCTGAGCGATCGAGCGGGAGACCAGGTAGATCATGTTCGGCCCCGGAGTCAGCACCATGCCGAACTCCACCACCGCGATCCCCGCTATCGCTCCCAGCCCGATCACAGCACAACCCCCCCGTAGGCCCGTACGCCCGTTCGCCTGGACGCAACCTAGCAGCCCACGAGCACGTGCCATGTCCGGCTCCGTCCGCCATCCG
Organism: Streptomyces lunalinharesii; assembly: GCF_039532155.1. NCBI lineage: Bacteria > Bacillati > Actinomycetota > Actinomycetes > Kitasatosporales > Streptomycetaceae > Streptomyces > Streptomyces lunalinharesii. Next base: position 112,506 of record NZ_BAAARK010000006.1, on the reverse strand, counting down.
TCGAGGAGGTCGCGGGGAAGGACCCGTCCGGGAAGTCGTTCGCCGACCGTGGCTGCGGCTTCGGGCGTGAGTAGTTGAGGTACAGGAAATCCCGGGACGTCAGGCCGTTCGTTCGCTGCTTGTTACCGGGCCCTGGGGCCGGGGGCGGGCGGGGTGCGCGGTCGCAGGCGCTCTCCCTGCGGCCCGAACATGATCAGGTACTCGACCGGGCCGCCGGGGCCGGCGCTCGCGACCCCGTGGGGATTGCGGGTGTCGAACTCGGCGACGTCCCCGGCACTCAGGACGAGGTTCTGGTCGCCGAGTGCGAGCCACAGCCGCCCGTACAGGACGCACAGCCATTCCCAGCCGTCGTGGGAGACCTGCCGGGGCCGCGCGGGCGGCTCCTGGACGGCGGGTAGGACGTGTTTGTGGGCGTGCAGGCCCCCGACGTACCGGGTCAGCGGCAGCACCGCCTTGTCGTCGCCGAAACGCTGGAGCGCGGCGGTGCGGGGCTCGGCGGCGGGGGCGGCGCCGGCCAGTTCGTCCAGGGAGACGCCGTACTCCTTCGCCAACTGCAGCACCACCTCCAGGGTGGGCTTGCGCCGGCCGGTCTCGATCCGCGACAGCGTGCTCGGAGAGATGCCGGTCGCGCAGCTGACGCCGGTGAGCGTGGAGCCGCGGTGTTCGCGCGCGGCCCGCAGCCGGGGGCCCATCGCCGCCAGCGTGGCGGCCACGTCGTCGTCTGTCACCCGCTCTGCCCCCTTCCGGACGTGCCGCTCCACCATCCTGTCCTGCAAGTTTGCCAGAGTGGCAAGGGTAGTCGCGGTGGACGGTCGCTGCGCCGCATGATCGATGCGTACCTGCCTCCACCCGCGAACCGAGGAGAAGCCCCCATGCAGCCCGAGCCGTCCGCCGTACTCCGCCACCGCACCGTCGAGGCCCCGGCCGGGCGCCTTCACCTGGTCGAGCAGGGCACCGGCCCGCTGGTCCTGCTCGTGCACGGCTTCCCCGAGTCCTGGTACTCCTGGCGCCGCCAGCTCCCGGCCCTCGCCGCGGCCGGCTACCGGGCGGTGGCGATCGACGTGCGCGGCTACGGCCGCTCCTCCAAGCCTACGGAGAGCGACGCCTACCGGATGCTGGACCTGGTGGAGGACAACGTCGCCGTCGTGCGCGCCCTCGGCGAGGAGAACGCGGTGGTCGTCGGCCACGACTGGGGCTCCAACATCGCCGCCGCCTCCGCCCTGCTCCACCCCGAGGTCTTCCGGGCCGTCGCCCTGCTGAGCGTCCCGTACGCGCCGCCCGGCGGCCCCCGCCCCACCGACGTCTTCGGCCAGATCGGCGGCCCCGAGCAGGAGTTCTACGTCTCCTACTTCCAGGAGCCCGGCCGCGCCGAGACGGAGATCGAACCTGACGTGCGGGGCTGGCTCGCGGGCTTCTACGCCGCCCTGTCCGCCGACACCATGCCCGCCCAGGGCGAGCCCGACCCGCACTTCGTCGCTCACGGAGGCCGGCTGCGCGACCGTTTTCCCGCCGGCCCGCTCCCGGCGTGGCTGACCGAGGACGATCTCGACGTCTACGCCGGAGAGTTCGAGCGCACGGGTCTGACCGGCGCCCTCAACCGCTACCGCAACATGGACCGCGACTGGGAAGATCTCGCCCCCCACCGCGGCGCCCCGATCAAGCAGCCGTCCCTGTTCGTCGGCGGCGCCCTGGACGCCTCCACCACCTGGATGTCCGACGCTATCGACGCCTTCCCCACCACCCTCCCCGGCCTGACCGCCTCCCACCTCGTAGAGGGCTGCGGCCACTGGATCCAGCAGGAACGCCCCGAGGAGATCAACCGTCTGCTGACCGGCTGGCTCAACACCCTCACGGGCTGAACCGCCAGGCGCGGCCGGGGCTTCTGTACACGGAACAGTTCGGCCCGCGTACCAAGCGCAGCGGCTACGGCCGGGTGCTGCGTGATTCTCAAGCCGCCACGTCCGACGGCGCACAGGTCATCGGCCCCCGCCGCCCGGTCCGCGCCCGCACCACCGGCCGCGGAAGCGGCACCGACCCGTAGCCGATGGAACGGCTCACAGGCATGTGGAACCGCAGCAAGATCAATCTCACCGGGATTTCCTGTACCTCAACTGCTCACACCCGGACTTCGAACCTTGTGTCCGCTGCTCCAAGTCAGGCTGTTCTGCGGTGGCCTGGCCAGCGTGCGTTCCACCGGACTGTGACATGCGGGCCCCGGCAGGTCAGGATTGCCGGGTGAACGATCAGATAGCTCAGCAGGTACTACGTCCGGTACAGGGCCACGCCCGAAGTGCCGTCGTCACTCTCGTCCTCGCCGGTGCCGCCTGGGTGACCCGGGCCGTCTGGCAGGTCCGGCTCGCCGCGACCGGGCTGCCGCCTTCCGGGCCGCCGGACCAGGGCGACGGCCGACACCGCCCGTTGACCGGGCTGGAGAACTCCTACCACATCGTCAGTTCCCTTACGGATGCCGCCACTTTGCTCTGCGCGATCGCCTTCCTCTGGTGGCTGTTGCGCGTGCGGGACAACGCGCACGTCCTCTCGGGACGGCCGCCGCGCCACGCCTGGCCGTGGGTCTTCCTGGGCTGGATCGTGCCCGTCGCCCAACTGTGGGTGCCCCGCGGGATCGTCGTCGACGTCCACCAGCGGAGCGCCCCGAAGGAACGGTTGCCGCGCGCGGTGAACTGGTGGTGGGGACTGTGGCTGGCCGGGATCCCGAGCGGGTTGCTGGTGTCCGGCGCCTCCACGGACGAGGTCATCGCGCGGGTCTACACGGACGTACGGCTCCTGCTGGCGGCTGATGTGGCCGTCGTGGCCGCAGCCGTGGCCGCCGTCCTCGTCGTCCGAGAACTCACCGCCGTCCAGCAGAAGCACCTGGGCTGAGCGGGGGAGGGCGCCGGAGGGAAGCACCGCGGCGCCGCGCTGACCTGCCGCTCGTCCGACGCCCCACGGCGACGGGGGCCGATGGGGGCCGACGGGGGCCGATGGGCGACCGTCGTCGGACTCCCTGGCTAGCCTGGAACCATGTCTGCATCCATGCCTGCATCCACGTCTGCATCCGTTCCCGGGAACGACACTCCGACGACCTTCCGGCCCGCGAAGTCCGCCGACGCGGAGGCCGTTGCGGCGATGTGGCGCAGCGGCTGGCGGGACGGCCATCTGGGACACGTCCCCGATGAACTGGTGGCGGTACGCACGCCCGAGTCGTTCGCGTCCCGCGCGCGAGAGCGGGTCGCAGACACCACCGTCGCAGTCCGTGAGGGCGCGGTGGTGGGCTTCGTCATGGTCGTCGCCGACGAGGTCGAGCAGGTCTACGTGGGTGCGGCCCATCGCGGCACGGGCGTGGCGGGCGCGCTCCTCGCACGCGCCGAGGGCCTCGTCCGGGAGCACGGCCACGAGCGGGCCTGGCTCGCCGTCGCCACGGGCAACGCCCGCGCGCGCCGCTGCTACGCACGCAACGGCTGGTGCGACGAAGGCGCGTTCGACTACCTGGCAGCAGGCCCCGACGGACCGGTCTTGGTCCCGTGCCACCGGTACGCCAAGCAGCTGGCGGCGCCGTGCAGCGCGCCGGCGCGCCCCTGAACCGGTGCTGTGGCGTCGAACGGACGGGCCGGCCGGCGGCCCGGTCGCGCGAGGACGCGTACCGAGGGCGAGCGTGCCGCCAGCCCGTTCACGGCCTCACAGGCTGGCGAAGAGGCAGTCGAGCGGGGGTGGCGTCCGGTCCGGTGCGAGGGCCTCGACGAGGAGACGGCCGTAGCGGATCTTGCGGCCCTTCTTCGTGCCGAGGAAGCGCCGCACCTGTTGATGCCTGGGCCGGCCGAGTTGTGCGGGCTGGCGCTGGAAGGTCTGCCAGGCACGGAAGTCGCCCTCGGCGCGAATGATCTCCTCGACCTCCGCGGTGCCCAGCGCGCGGATGAGTTCGTCCTCCAGGTCCGCGGCGCACGCGTAGACGTCCTGGAGCGGTGCCTGTGCCCGCGTCAGGCCGCGTTCGTAGAAGCCCCGTTCACCCTCGTCGCAGAGTCCGGTCAGGCGCAGCCCGAGGCCCGGCGGTCCGAGGAGGCCGGCGTAGCGGGCGACGCTCATCGCCCCGCCCATCGGCATGACGCACACGCCCTCGGCAGCCAGGTCCCGGCCACGGCGGTCGGCCAGCGCCTCGACGGCCGCGAGATCGCTCAACCCCTCCACGAGCACCGCGGTCCGCGCGCCCAGCCGCCCCGCCAGTTCGCGCACCGGCCTGTCGGGACCGCCCGTCGCCCAACTGGTGACCGCATCCCGGAACGCCCTCATGTCCGCCATGGGGCGAGTCTGCCCTGTTGATGGTCGTGTTAGCCGGGTGTTAGTGGAGCGGCGGCCTGGCGATAGTGCTCTTGCGCAGAGTGGGGACGTACCGAGGAGACCTCGTCACCGACTGCCCCGGAGGGGACCCGAAATGCGCTCCAGCACCACCGTCCGCATCGCCCGTAGCCGTTCGTTGCGCGTGGGCGCGGCGGCCCTGACCGCGGCCGCCGCTCTGTCCCTGGTCGCCTGGTCCGGCTCGGGCGCCACCGACGCCCAGGCCGCGGGACACCCGAGCGCGCGTGCGGCCGTCGCCGACGCCAGTCCCGCGGGCTGGTCCGGATTGCAGAGCGTCGGCGCCAAGGCGGCCCTCGCGGGCGAGCACTCGGGCAGCATGCGGGCCTCCACGGCCAAGTCGGCTTCCCCGGTCCGCACCCAGACCCTGGTGGACGGCAGCACGGCCAGGATCTACGACCTGGGCCGGCAGCGCTACCGCGCCGAGATCGTCAGCCGCGGTGCGGTGCTGGCGACGTTGGAGACGACGGGGGAGGAGATCGACGCCGGGCTGGACGCCAACGACATGTTCGTGGTGCTCACGATGGGCGGTGAGGTCCGCTCCTGGATGGGCGGTGGGCAGCAGGGCCCCGGCACCTTCCACCTTGCCGGTGGTTGGACGGCGAAGGTGACGAAGGTCGGCGAGTTGCGGTACCGCGCGCAGATCATCGGCCACGACGGCTCGGTGGACGCGACGTTGGAGACGAAGGGCCACGACGTCGGCCTCGACGCCAACGGTGTCTCCATCGTGCTCAGCGCCGGCGGCGTGATCAGCGCCCACGAGTGAGACCCGCGCCGACTGCGACCCGGTGGAGCGCGCGACGGCGGTTCCACCGGGTCGCTCGCGGCCGTTCGACGTGCGGCCTCGCAGGCGAAGGCGTGCGAGGCCGCACCTCGGGTCGGAGTGACAGGTTCCGGTACCCCGACGGAGAGTTGTCCGGGTACGGCCGTGGAGGCCCTCCGCGGGCTATCGGGTCCTGAAGCGGCGGAAGAGGTTCCGGGCCACGTACACCCCCGGGCCGCCGAACCCGACGATGTCGACCCGCCCGTCGCCGGTGACGTCGGCGACGAAGCGGGGGTGCCGGTCGACCCGCCAGCCGCCCGCGTCCTCGTTGTACCCGAACCCCCGGCACACCAACTGTGCCTGCTCGAACCGGCCGTCGCCGCGACTGTGCGACACCCAGACCCCCTCGTTGCCGAAGCCCACGATGTCCGGGTCGCCGTCGCCGGTGACGTCGGCGAGGAACCGGAGGTGCTTCCCGCTCCGCCACCCCTGCGCGAGCCCGAAGTCGTTCAGGACGAGCTTCGGGCGCTCGAACGTGCCGTCGCCGCGCCCGCGTGCCACGACGACGCCCTGCGGGCCGAACCCGACGATGTCCGTTCGTCCGCCACCGGTCGTCCCGAGCAGGAACCGGGGGTGCTCCTCGACCGAACTCCACCCCTGGTCGACCCCGAAGTCGTCGAGGACGTACAGGGGGTCGGCGAACGTGCCGTCCTCGTCCTGGAGCGATACCCAGACGCCGTCGTCGTGGCAGCCGACGACGTCGAGCCTGCCGTTGCCGGTGGTGTCGGCGAGGAAGCGCGGGTGCTTGTCGAGGAGCCACCCACCCGCCTTCTCGTCGTGGCCGAACGCCCGGAGAACCGGTTCGTCGCCGATCGGCGCGAACGTACCGTCCTCGTCCTGGAGCGATACCCAGACGCCGTCGTCGTGGCAGCCGACGACGTCGAGCCTGCCGTTGCCGGTGGTGTCGGCGAGGAAGCGCGGGTGCTTGTCGACGAGCCACCCACCGGCCGGCTCGCCGTGTCCGAACGCCTTGAGGACCGGCTCGCCGCCCGCGGGCGCGAACGTCCCGTCCTCGCCCAGAGGGGACACCCGGACACCGTCCGCGGCGAGCACGACGACATCGGGCGTGCCGCCGCCCGTGGTGTCCGCGAGGGTCCACAGGTCCTCGGGGCTCGCGGCGGGCACGGGCGGGTGCAGGACGCGCTCTTCCTCGTCGAACGTGCCGTCGCCCCTGCTGGACGACGTCACGGCCCCCTCCGCGGGCCTGAGCCCCACGATGTCCGCCCGCTTCGCTCCCGTGGTGTCGGCGAGGAACCGCGCACCGGCCCCGGCCCACCAGCCCGGTTGGCCGCCGGGAGAGCCGGTGGCCCCGTCGCTCTTCCACTTCCCGGCGTCCTCGTCGCTCCCGAACTGTTCGAGGACCAGCAGCATGTTGCTGAAGGCGGGCGTCGCACCGGGCGCCGGCCGCACCGCGGTCGAGGCGGCCAGGCGCCAGGACTGGCGACCGTTCCAGTGCCCCAGTGCCGCCCAGCGCAGCACGGCGTCGCTGGTGCGCTCGGGTTCGGCCGGCACGAACCGCCACCGCTGGCTCTCCGCGCCGTCGTCGTGCTCCCGCAGGACGATCCTCCGGACGTCGTCCGCGCCGGGCTCGTCGAGGTCGAGGACGGCGCCGTCGGCCGCCCCCTCGATGAAGAAGAGGCCCGCTTCGCCCTCGACGGGGACGACGCGCCACTGCTGGCTCTGACTGCCGGCGGCGGCGTCCCACTGGCGGACGGCGCGGTCCGCGGCAGCGGGGTCGTCGAGCACCTTGCCGCTGACCGCGTTGCGGATCACATATGCCTGGTTGTCCTCCGCTTCCTCGCCTGCCGTGGCCTGCACGGGGGCGAGCTGCCACTGCTCCGGGCTCGGGCCGCCGTCGGGGAAGTCGCGGACGACGAGCACCCCGTCCGCGCGCGGCGCGGCCTCGGCGCCGAGGGTCTTCCCGGTGGCGGCGTTGACGATCTCCAACTTCAGTTCTTCGATGGGCACGGGCATCGTGGTGCCTCTTCCAGGCGGTGCGGGCGTTGACTCGGGACGGGTGCGGCGCGGCGGTGCCCGCGGATCACGTGAAGACGTGGTGGTACGGGACGTTCCACTCGCTGGGCAGCCGCGGGTAGAACGTGTTGATGACCGTCCCGGTGAAGTCCCCGCCCCAGTTGTAGGTGAGCCGCACCTCGCTGTCGGCCGTCACCGCGTGGTCCTTGAAGCCGAGGATGGCGTCGGGGTGGGTGATCGGCACGAAGGTGATCCCGCCCCACGGCGTCACCGTGACGACCCAGAGCTGGGTGTCCTCGGGCGCACCGTTCTTCCCGCGCCACTTGTCGCCGACCTTGTCGGGCAGGCCGACCTGGACGGTGTCGGCCGTGCTCTTGGGCGCCTCCTGGTGGACGGCGATCCGCCGGCGCTTCGGCTTCGGCGCGCCGTCGTCGCCGCGCCCGGCGTCGGCTTCGCCCGCACCGGCGGGTTCGGGCGACACCTGGCCCGCGGCGCTCTCGATGAAGTACAGCGGTCGCTGCCCGAAGAAGCCGGCGGGGGTGATGTACCAGAGGTGGCCCTGCGCCTCCTTGGTGTCCGGGTCGAGCGCGGTGGCCAGCTTGACCCCCTTGTCGTGGCTCTCCTCCTTCAACTCGGCGGGCCGCAGGTAGCCGCCGTTGAAGGCGTGGACGAGCATGACCGGCCGGTTTTCGAGCAGTGCGGCCACGATGGCGTTGTCGTAGCTGTTCACCGCCACCGGTCCGCCGACCACCAAATTCGACATCGTCGTGCGTTCTTGGGTGTACATCGCGGAAACCTCACCTGTTCTGAATGTAGGAGAACGACGCGTCGGGAGTTCGGTTCAGTGCTTTGTCGCGCGGAATTGCTACAGGCTCAATCGCCCTCGCTTGAGACGACTTCGAGAGCAATGGGACGGCCGAATCCAATCCCTCTACCCACACCCGCGGTTGCGGTCGCAGTGCTCGCCGGCGGGGCCGTTGGAAAGTGATTGATCGGGTGATTGGCGGCGCCTCAACGTACCTGTGATTTCCGAGAGTTGAGAACAGTCACCGAACCTTGATCACTCGATTGGGTGAATGCCTGGCGTCACCGTTTGGGTGACGGGGCCCGTGGTAATTTCGACCATCGGGACAAGCGCAGATGCCTGTTACTGCCTGACCGTTCACCGAACGCAGTCCGACCAGACCAGTCGAGGACGGGGAATGCCTTCCAACGCGTACAACCTGGAACGGGCCAAGCGCCAGCCACTGACGAAGAAGAACCTGCGGGAACTCAATATCGAGCAGACCTGGCAGTCCATTCTGGACCACCCCAACCTGGTCTACGTCGACGACTACGGCGTGCGGCACAAGCCCGTCGGGTTCTCCTTGAACAAGTCGAGCTTCGGCACCTTCCCCGGGTCCGCGTTCAAACTGGGTTGGCTCGCCTACATGAACCTCGGGGAGCCGCTGATCGAGGAGCGGCGCAATGTCAACCAGCCCGCGCCCGACACGTTCTCCTCGCGCGCCTACGTCAACCGCAGCCAGACGTCCACGATGAAGTTCACCGACTCCGTCGAGTTCACGGTGGCGAACGAGGTCACGTGGACGCTCCAGGGCGAGGCCCAGCTCACCTTCGGCGGCAGCGTCGGCGCGGAACTCCAGCTCCAGCTGGCGGCCCAGCTCCAGCTGGACCTCCAGGCGCAGCTCGGGACGCAGCTCCAGAACGACATGGAGAACAAGGTCACCAACAGCGTGACCAACGAGAACAGCAAGGACGACATCGGGACCGACACCGCGAACGGCACCGAGAACGGCGTGACGAACTCGGTGGCGAACTCCGCGTCGAACTCGGTGACCAGCTCGACGGCGTTCACGACCACGGGCAGCGCCACCGGCAGGGCGGAGCTCAACGCCCAGTTGATGCTGGGCATCATGGCCTCCGTCGGCGGCTCCCTGACCACCAGCTGGGCCTCCAACTCGCAGATCGAGGGCGAGGTCCCGCCGGGCTCCCGCGTGGAGACCATCGTCACGCAGCGGCGTACCCGCAAGCAGTACTCCTACGAGATCCCGGTGACCTTCTCCGGGCTGCTCGCGGTGAAGTACGACGTACCGGTGGCGGTCCTGTCTCCCCCGCAGTCCAGGGACTACCCCGGCCTCGAATACGTGGTCGCGCGCGACCTCGGCGACATCGACCTGGCGGGCGGCAACGGCTTCCGCATGAAGGGGCTGGCCGAGGTCGTCTCCGCCCTGGAGGTCCACCACACGATGTTCGACGGCGAGAGCCTGACCGGCAGCGAACGAGAGCTGCACAAGAAGCCTTGACCGGGCGGGCGACGCCGCCACGACGACCAGGGGTGACCACCATGGTGTTCGACAACATCTTCGGCTTCGCGGGCAAGGGCGCGGGGCTCTTCTCCGTGACCACCGACGGGGCCAAGCCGCAGCCGGGCGCGGGCGTCGACTTCGAGGACGCCGACGACGACACGTACGACGACACGAGCGCGAGCCTGTTCAACAGCTCGATCCACGGGGCCAACTCCCGCGCGAAGGTGGTGCAGGAGCAGTCGCCCGAAGCGCGGGCGATCCTCGGCTTCCTCGGCTCCTTCATCCAAACCACCCAGGCATCGGCCGGCGCCCAAGCCCAGTACGCCCAGGATCCCGGCTCGGTGTCCAAGGGAGCGTCCGCCGGCATGCGGGAGTCGAGCTCCACGGTGACGGAGCACAGCGGCCTCCAGAAGGACGAAGACCTGCAGAACATGCCGAAGAAGAGCGACTTCTCCAAGCCTCCGGAGGCACCCAAGCCGAAGGCCGAGGACCCGTCCGCCTCCAACGACAACCGCTCGTAGCAGGCAGTCAGTTAACGGTGAAGGGATGACGATGAGCACTGCTCAGGCGGCCAGCACAGGTGGCGAGGTCTCCGCCCCTCCGATCAGCACGGTCGCGGGGACCGGGGTCGGTGGGTTCTCAGGGGACGACGGGCCTGCCGTGTCGGCCCAGTTGCGAAACCCGTACGAGGTCGCGGTGGACACCACCGGAGCCCTCTACGTCTCCGAGTTCAACAACCACCGGGTCCGGAAGATCACGACTGACGGGAAGATCAGCACGCTCGTCGGCACCGGCACCAAGGGCTTCAGCGGTGACTGCGGCCCCGCCGTCTCGGCCCAACTGAACTACCCGCGCGGGGTGGCGGTGGACGGCGCGGGCGCCGTCTACATCGCCGATTCCTCCAACCACCGGGTCCGGAAGGTCACGGCCGACGGGAAGATCTGCACGGTCGCGGGCACCGGCACCGAGGGCTTCAGCGGTGACGGTGGCCCCGCCACCGCCGCCCAGTTGAACAGCCCGCGCGGGGTGGCGGTGGACAGTACCGGAGTCCTCTACGTCTCCGAGTACGACAACCGCCGCATTCGGAAGATCACGACTGACGGGAAGATCAGCACGGTCGCGGGGACCGGGACCGCGGGATCCGACGGAGACGGCGGTCCGGCGGCTTCGGCCCAGCTGAGCCACCCGAGGGGAGTGGCGGTGGGCCGCGCGAGCGACCTCTACATCGCCGATGAAGGACACCACCGGGTCCGGAGGATCGCGGCCGACGGGAAGATCAGCACGGTCGCCGGCACCGGCACCAAGGGCTTCAGCGGTGACGGCGGCCCCGCCACCGCCGCCCAGTTGGACGGCCCGTTCGGGGTGGCGGTGGACAGCATTGGCACCCTCTACATCGCCGAATTCAGCAACCACCGGGTCCGGAAGGTCACGGCCGACGGGAAGATCAGCACGGTCGCCGGCAGCGACACCGCGGGCTTCGACGGTGACGACGGCCCGGCTACTTCGGCCCAGCTGAACAAACCGACCGGGCTCGCCGTGGACCGCGCCGACACTCTCTACATCGCCGACCACGCCAACCACCGGGTCCGGAAGGTCGCGTTGCCGGAGCGGGCCGGGCTGCCCGATTCGGGCACGGTGGTCTCCTGGGCCAACGTCCGCAGCAGGCTGCGGATGGCGGTCCAGCGCGAGTCCACCAAGGACGGAGCCGAGATCCACCAGTCCCTCGCCACCCCCAGGGGCCACCAACAATGGCGGCTGGTCGTCACAGGCGAGTACAACGGCGAGAACCTGTACAGGATCGAGAACGTGCGCAGCGGCAAGGTCCTGGAGATCCTCGGCGCGCACGAAACGGCCGGGGCGGTGGTCGCGCAACGCGCCTACGAGGGCGACGACGCCCACCACCAGCACTGGAGGCTCATCCCGGTGAGCTCCACGACCGACACCCCACTGGTGTACGAGATCGCGAACCGCAACAGCGGTCTGCTCCTGCGCGTCGACACCAACGCCCGCACGGCGATCCAGCAGCACCGGGCGGAGGGCGACCACCGGGACCGGCAGTGGCACCTGCTCCCCGTGTGACGCACGCGTGGTCAGGGGCGTCCGCGCCCCTGACCACGAGATCGCGGTACGGGTCTGGCACGGCAGTCTCATCACGAATTCGGGCGGCGGCCGAACGTCGTCCATCAGCCCGGCGGGATCGGCCCGCCGGGCAAGTCCTCGGTGGTAGGCGGCGTCCGGTAGGTGTGGTGGAGGTGGTTGAGGTAGTGCTCGGCGCTGGGGTGGGGGTGGTCCTGGGCGCCGTGGCGGTGGAGTTCGGTGCGTGCGTCGGGGTGCAGACGGATGGTGGTGGTGGCCCGCCTGACGGGCGTGGCGGTGGCGGCGAGGGGGGCGGGTGCGGTGAGGACGGGGGTGTGGGGGGCGAAGTGGGGAGCGGCGTCGTCCGGTGTGGGGGCGGGCGGGTGGCCGGTGCGGTTGGCGCTGCTGACGTAGAGCAGGGGGAAATCGTCCAGGAGAGGCGCCAGGGGCTGCCAGCGGGCGGCGAACAGAAGCGTCCAGCCGTCTTGTGCGGCAGGCGTCAGCCAGGACGGGATGTCGTGCGGGTGGCGCAGCGGCGCGAGGAGGGTGACGCGTTCTTCGGTGAGCAGGCGGCGGGCGAGCCGGTGTGCTGCGGGGCTGAGGTCGAGGTGCTCGGCCAGCGCCTCGCGTGTGTGCGGGTGGTGGGCCCACAGGGCGACGGCCTGGTCGGCGGGGCGTCGTTTGGCGAGGTTGACGGCGGCGGGTCGGGTTGCGGTGACGACGCAGGTGAGTGGGGCGGGGTTGGGCAGGACGACGGCCCGGCCCTGGGCGAGGGCGCGGCGGACGGTGCCGGTGTCGCTGGTGGCCGGGGTGGCGTCGGCTGCGGGTCGGTGGTTCATGCGGTGGCCTCGGTGTCGTGGGCGGTGAGGCCGTCGAGGTAGGCGGCGAAGGCGTGTTCGTCGACGACGGCGCGGCCGGTGCGGAAGGCGTGGGCCTTGACCCAGGCTCTGGCGGCCCTGCTCTGCGCGGCGTCGAGGCGGTGGCCGATCCGGGCGGCGACGGCGGTGACGACGCGGGTGCTGGCGAGGTGGGTGAGCACGATCCGCGGTTCGATGCCCAGGAGGGCCTTGGGGTCGTAGGGCTGGAACAGATCGGGGTCGACGAAGGGGGTGCCGGTGGAGAGGGTGCCGACCCCGGTGCCCACCACCGGGGTGGTCACCGTCAGGGGCACGCCGGTCTGTTCGGAGACCAGGGCGGCGATCGCGGGCAGGCGGGTGAGGTCGGGCGCCCGCCACCACAGGCTTGCCCCGGGGGAGGGGCCGAGCAGCTCGGCGGTGCGGTCCGGGGCGTGGGCGAGGATGAACAGCAACTGCTCGGTGGCGACCATGCCGGAACGCTCCGCGAGCCCCAACCACGAGCTGGAGACCACCCGCACCCCTGCCTGGAGCGCCTGGAGGGTGTTGGCCAGGCCCAGGCCGAGGTCGTTGTGCAGGTGCGAGCCGAGCACCGTCCCGGGGGCGGACGCCGCGGTGACGCGTGCGAACATCTTGGCCGCCTCGCCGGGGAGTTGCCGGCCGACGGTGTCGGCAAGGATCACCGCGCCGGCCCCGGCGGCAGTCAACTCACCGGCGGCGACGGCCATCAGGAGGTGGTCGGCGCGGGAGGCATCGGCCAGGCACACGTCGACGGCGACCCGATCGTCCAGGTCGCGGGCGGCCTTGACCAGGTCCACGCCATGCGCCAGCGCCGCACGGGCGCCGCGGTGGACCATCACCTGGGCCATCGCCTCCGAGGCCGGCACGACCACCATCACCCGCGCGTGCCTGCTGCCGCGCACCGACGCCACGGCCTGCTGGACGTCGGCCAGGGCGCCCCGGCACACGGCCGCGACGCTGACGTGCCCCTCGGCCTCGACGGCGACCTGTCGCACCGCCTCGAACTCCTCGGCGCACACCGCGGGGAAGCCGGCCGCGAACACCACATGGCGCGGCCCGTCCGCACCGAACAGGGCTCCCTGCGCACACGCCAGGCGCACCCGGAACCGGCCCGGCATCAGCGTCTTGGCCTGCGCCCCGTCTCGTGCCGATTCCTCCCACACCACCAGTCGGCCCGCCAACGCCGACTCACGCACGACATCCCGCACGCCTGCCCCCCACTTTCGCAGCCACCCCGTAGGGGCATTCACCGTGCCGGTGAACTCGCGAGGCGTGATGTTAGCGTGCCAAGTGGCCGCCGGCGTCGGGTAGTTGCGCCTGGATGGTGACCTCTGCTAGAGGCAGATGGGTCCCCCTGCGGGATGCCCGTCCTCTGGATGACTGCGCCGCAGGCAACCTGCTGCGTGCCAGTCACACCGGATCGGGGGGAGACGAACCGGGTCCGGCACGGTCACGTGCCGGACCCGGCAGCGTCAGCCATTCATGGCCGCCCAGAACTCCTCGAAGGACATCATGCGGTCGCCGTCCGTGTCGAGGGAGTCGATCAGCTCCTGAGCCTGCGCCTCGGTGATCTCCGTACCCTCCAGCTCCGCGACGACCTGCCGGTATTCCTCCGCGGTGACCTGACCGTCCCCGTCGACGTCGTAGCGCGCGAAAACCTTCCGTGCCGCCGTCTCCACGATGTCCGCCATGTGCTCCGCCCTTCCGTGATCTTCACTGACGGGCCCAGGTTATCCGTCCGTCCAGACGCGTCGCGGGGCGCCCGACGCACCAGTGGCGGCGAGCCCCGCACCGAGCCGATCCGATGGTGTTGAATGCGAGCTGACGGTGTCTGTCGAGCCTCGACGGCCGTCCTGTTCGACGGGGTACCAGGGAGAGTAATGAGCGCTGAGATCGAGGCCGGTGTGCACGCACGGCTCGCCGGATACCGGGACAGTTTCAACGGGCTGTTCGCGGACTACTTCGACTTGGTCGCCAGGCAGGGGCCGCCGCGCAACGCGTTCGTGCCCGAGGCGTTGGCGCTGGTGCGGGACATGTCGCTGCGGGGCGGGAAACGGCTACGGGTCGCGTTGGTGTACGAGGCGGCACGACTGGTGACTCCCGATGCCGTGGTGGGCCTGGACGAGGCCGCGCTCAGCATCGAGTTGTTGCAGACGCACGGGCTCATCCACGACGACATCATCGACGACTCCCCGGTGCGCCGAGGGGCGCCGTCGGTGTACTACGCCTACCGCGAGCGGTTCCCCGACCGGCTGCACACGGCACTGGGCCTGGCCGTCCTGGCCGGGGACCTGGCCGCGTTCCTGTCGGTCCAGGTGCTGCTGACCGCCCCGCTGCCCCGCGAGCTACGGCAGGCGATGGCGGCGGTCCAGGCGACGGCGGGGGCGGACACGGTCCGCGGCCAATTCCTCGACCTGGAGCGCGACTTCGGCCCGGTGCCCGACCGTGCGGTGCTGGACACCGTGTCCGAGTACAAGAGCGCCCGGTACTCGGTGCTGGCCCCGTTGCAACTGGGCCTGCTCGCGGCGGGCGAGGACGTCGCCGCCCATGAGGAGGAACTGACCCGGTACGCCCGACTGCTCGGCGTGAGCGGGCAGATGCGCGACGACTACCTGGACCTGTTCGCGGACGCGGGCACGGTCGGCAAGCCGGCCGGATCGGATCTGCGCGAGGGCCGCCGCAGCTACGCGGTGTGCGCGCTGCTGGCCGCCACGAGCGGCGCGGAGCGCGCGGTGGTGGAGTCGGCGCTCGCCGGCCCCGGCTGCCCGCCGCAGACCGTCGAACGGGTTCAGGAGATCGCCAGGCAGCACGGCGTCGACGAACAACTGCGCGCCGAGATCCGCGGCGGAGCCGAGGAGGCGGCCGCCGTCGCGGCGACCTGGCGGGGGCGGTGGCGGGACGAAGCCGTCGAGTTCTTCGAGCAACTGCCGCTGTGGGGCGCACTGCGCACCCAGTGACGCGCCAGCGACCTCGCGAGTCCTTCCCAGGCGCGGTGCGCAACGGTCAGCCGGATGCGGCGGACACCAGCACCTCGACCAACCGCTCCGCCGCATCCGGCCGCCCGTGCGCTCGGGCCCGCTCCGCCATCGTCGCCCGCAGCGCGGGGTCGGCGAGCAGCGGGCCCAGGGCGTCCTTCAGGCGGCCGGCGGTGACGTCGCCGAGCAAGGCGAGGGCGGCCCCGGCCTGCTCCAAGTGCCGTGCGTTGTGCGCCTGTTCGTCGCCCGCCGCAGAGGCCAGCGGCACGAACACGGCCGGCTTGCCGAGCGCGGTGAGTTCGGCCAGGGTCCCGGCACCGCTCCGCGACACGACGACGTCCGCGAGCGCCAGGACGTCGGGGAGTTCCGGGCCCACGAAACCGGTCACGTGGTAGCGGCCGGCCGACGCCGGGGGCAGTGCGCCCGCCTGCCGGCGCAGTTCCGCGACGTTGTCGGGGCCGCACTGGTGGACGACGTTGGCCTGCTGGAGCAACCACGGCAAGGTGTCCCGCACGACGTCGTTGATCTGCTGGGCCCCTTGCGCGCCTCCGGTGACGTACACCGTCGGCAGCCTCCGTTCGAAGGCATGCAGCCCCAGGGCCCGCACCGCGTTGTCCGCCTGCCCGGCGAGCACCTCGGGACGGATGGGGTTGCCCGTGACGACCGCCCGACCGCGCACCCGCTCCGGCAACAGCGGCACCGACGACTTCGACGACACCGCGATCCGCGTCGCCGAGCCGGCGAGCTTGTGGTTGGCCAGGCCCAGCCGCACCGTCTGCTCGTGCAGCACCAGCGGACGCCGGCAGACGCGCGCCGCCAGGCCGGTCGGCACGGCGACGTAGCCGCCGGTGGCGAGCACCACGTCCGGTCCGAACCCCGCGACCAGCTTCCGCGCCTGTGCGACGCCGAGCGGCACCCGCGCCATGTCCTTGACGTTGGCCGCCGACACCATCTTGAGCGGGTTCTTCGCGCGGCGGACCTTGCCGGTGGCCACCGTGGCGAACGGGATGCCTTCGGTCGCCGCGACCCGGGCCTCCAGGCCGTCGGCGGTTCCGATCCACAACACGTCGAGGGCCCTGCCCTCGGCCGACAGCCGCCGCTGCAACGTACGGATCGCGGTGAGCGCCGGATACGTGTGACCGCCGGTGCCGCCACCCGTGACGACGAGACGAAAGGCGTCGACGTTGCGCACTGGAGCTACCTCACATCTGGCGACGGTCAGCGGGAAGCGCCACAGTAACGGTTCGCCGAGGACATTCCGGGCGACCGGCGGACGCGCGGCCGGCTCGGGCGCGGAAAAGCAGTGAAGGCCCGGTGGGATCCACCGGGCCTTCACCGTCTTCAGTAGCGGGGACAGGATTTGAACCTGCGACCTCTGGGTTATGAGCCCAGCGAGCTACCGAGCTGCTCCACCCCGCGACGGCTCGATGAACTCTACGGCACCGAAGCGGATCGAACGAATCGACGTCGGGTGGACGCGGGCGCGGGCTCGCTACGGACGCGGCCGCGCGGTGTGGTCGGTCACGACAGGATCTCGACGTAGCCGTCGGTGCCGTGCACGCGGATCCGGTCTCCGTCCCGGATCAGCCGGGTGGCCTGGGCCACGCCCACGACGGCCGGCAGGCCGTACTCCCGGGCGATCACCGCGCCATGGGTCATCAGTCCGCCCACCTCCGTCACCAGGCCCGCGATGCCGACGAACAGCGGCGACCAGCTGGGGTCCGTGAACGTCGTGACCAGGATGTCGCCCGCTTCGAGAGCGGCCTCCGCCAGGTCGAGGACGACGCGGGCCCGCCCCTCGACGGTCCCGACCGAGACCGGCAGGCCGACCAGGGCGCCGGCCGGCACGTCGTCGCGCCGGTACGCCCCGGTGACGGCCTCGCCGTCCGAGGTGAGCACCCGGGGCGTCGTGAGCGCCTGGTACGAGCGGAACGCGTCCTTGCGCTGCTGGATGAGCCGGCCGTCGACCTGGTGGGAGCGCACGACGTCGTGGAGTTCCTGGAACGTGAGGTAGAAGACGTCCTCCTTCGCGGGGAGCACGGCGGCCTGCACGAGCCGCTCGGCCTCCGCCAGCAGGGCCCGCTTATACACGAAGTAGCGGCTGACGATGCCGTACTTCGGGTACTCCCGGTACCCGATGAAGGTCCTGACCCGGTCGATCATCCGCTTGGTCTCGTCGGCCTTCCGGTCCCCGTCCGGCAGGGCCCGCAAGCGCGCCAGCACGTCCGCCTCCTTCGCCTGCGCCTTCTGCCGCCCTTCCTCGAAGCGGCGCCCGGCGGCGCCCGGCGCGAAGTTCCGGACGTTGTCGAGGAGCACGGGCGCGAGCGTGGCGGGGCGCTCGCGCCAGCGCGGCCGGGTGATGTCGATCTCGCCGACGCAGCGCATGCCGTACCGGTCGAGGTAGCCCTCGATGGCGTCGCGCGCCTCGGCCCCGCCGGTGACCTTCGCCAGCTCCTCCAGGAAGGCTTCGTCCTGGACGTCCTGGACGTCCCGGAGGAAGGCCACCACCTCAGGCTGCGCGCGGATCACGTCCGCGACGTCGAGCAGAGCCAGTCCCATCTCGGAGGTGACGTTGTCGGGGGCGGACAGCGTGAGCGTGTCGGCCGCGTTCTTCTCGCCCAGCCACTCGTGCAGCTTGTCGTTGAGCCACCAGGTGGCCTCCATCCCCGCCATGATCGCCTGGATGCTCAGCGGATCACTGAGGACCCGCTTGTGCTCCTCGAAGGACCCCAGCAGGAAGTCGAACAGCTCCGGTCCGGTCTTCGTCCGGATGTCGCACTCCAAGGCGGCGACGGACGCCCGGCTGCGCTCGATCAGCTCGGTGACGACGGCCGGATCGTTCTCGAGGGGAGCGGGCGCACCGCCGGCCGGCGGGCCGGCGGGAACCGCGTCCGGGAGCGTCGGGACGAAGCCGTCGCGGTCGAGGACGGTCTCCAGCGCGTCCCTGACCAGCGGGTCGCCCTTCCCCATGACGTCCAGGAGGGCGGCGCGGCCCCCGGGCGAGGACAGGCGCCGGGTGACGTCGACGAACAGCCGCCCGCCGGCCGCGTGCATCGGCACCATGGCCGTCAGCTGCCACATGGAGAGCCCCAGGGGCTTCATGGGGTCGGTCATCATCTGTTGGTGACCGACGGAGACGTAGACGTGGTTCTCCTGGTCGCCGGTCTCGGGAACGGGGAACAGCGTCGTGATCGGCCGGCTCTGAACGATCTGGAAGTCGTCGTCGACCAGGCACCATTCGATGTCCTGCGGGCGGCCGAAGTGCGCCTCGATCCGCCGCCCGAGGTCCACGAGACGCACGACCTGGGCATCCGTGAGTGACGGCTGCTCCTGTTGCTGCGGGTCGATCGCCACCTCCTGCGTACCGCCGGCCGGCAGCGCCTGCACGGCACGCTGTTTGGCGGCGATCGTCTTGGCCACGATCTGGCCGTCCCGGACCGTGAAGACGTCCGGGTTCACCAGTCCGGAGACCAGGGCCTCGCCGAGGCCGAAACCGGCGTCCACGGTGGCGACCTTCCGGTTGCCCGTGACGGGGTCGGCCGTGAACAGGACGCCGGAGGCGTGCGGGAAGGCCATCCGCTGCACGACCACGGCCATGCGGACCGCGCGGTGGTCGATGCCGTTCCGCTGGCGGTAGGTCACGGCCCGCTCGGTGAACAGCGAGGCCCAGCACCGGCTGACGTGCTGGAGGATCGCCGCCGGCCCCACGACGTTGAGGTACGTGTCCTGCTGGCCGGCGAAGGAGGCCGTCGGCAGGTCCTCCGCCGTCGCGCTGGACCGCACGGCGTGGGCGGCGTGCTCGCCGAACCGGGCGAGCGCGCCGGTGATCGCCGCCGCGAGATCGTCCGGGACGGCGATCCCTTCGATGGTCCGGCGCAACTGCGCACTGAGCGTGCGGACCGCCGCCCGGTCGTCCGGGTCCAAGCGCGCCAACTGATCGAGCTGATCGTCGATCGACGGCGCTTCCGCCACGATCCGCCGGAAGGCGTCCGTCGTCACGCAGAAGCCCGCCGGCACGCGGACGCCTTCGATCCTGGACAGCCCGCCCAGGTGCGCGCCCTTGCCGCCGACGACCGCCACCTGCGTCTCGTCAGCGTGGTGAAGATCCCGTACGTACTGCTCGATCACCGCGACACCTCCGCGTCGGTCGCGCTCCCTCGTCCTGCGGCGGCCGACGGCATCACCGGTGCCTCCAGTGGTTCGACGGCACCGCGTCCCCCATACGTCGACAACAACTCACGCACGTAGTGCCCCAATTTCCGTAGGCTGTGGCATCGGTCGACGATTGTGCGGCATGCCTGGGGCCTTGCGGCAAGCCCCCCAGTGCGCTATATCTTGAAAATGCAAGGAGAGGTCTCTCCTTGCATTTGTTTTTTGCGCCCAGGGGAGCGGCAACGACCGGGAAGCCGCTCGCCCAGTGGTGACGCGCCCCGTCGCGGACACGCAGATCGCCCCCGCTGCTACCGCTTCCCATCGGCGAGCGCAGGTGCACCGCGGGCGGTCGCGCCCCGTGGCCACGTCAACGACATGGGCCCGGGACAGTCACCCGAGCGACCGGGCGAGTCCTAGTACTCCAGCAGGATTTCGCTGTCTGACCTGCGGGTTTGACCGGGCGGCTGGAGTGTAGCGGGTGACGGAGTGGTCAGGGGCGGTCTCACGGAGGCCGCCCCTCGAACGTGTGCTGTCGCCGCTGATAATGGCAGCGGCGTGAGACTGCTTGTCGTCGGCGGCGCCAGCTCGACCAGTTCACCGCGTGGCGTCGGCCCCGGTGTCCGCGCTGGTGCGGGGGCCGGGGACGACAAGCTGCCAGGAGTCGCCGAACCTCCGCCACTGTGAGCTCGATGGCCCCAGCGGCCTCACCGGTTCCACCCCCTTTTCCCTGGCCTGATGTGCCGTGGCCGCCAGGAAGGCGTGCGCGAGCATGGCAAGGGTGATGTGCCGGTACCAGCCCACGTAGCGGCGGACCTCGTACTGGTCCAGGCCGCACTCGTTCTTCGCGGTCTGGAAACACTCCTCGATCGCCCAGCGCGACCCGGCAACCTGCACCAACTCCCGGACGGTGGCCTCCAACGGGGCGTAGGCGAGGTAGTACGCAATCTCATCGGGCTTGTTGATGCTGCGCCGGGCCAGCGCCCACCGCATTCGGTGGGGGACCTCGCCCTGGCGGTCGAACTCGGCAACGGCAGGAAGCCGCACTGCCGCCCAGTGGTAGACGCGCGGCCCCTTCGCCCCGTTGCCGCACGAGATCGTCTCCCACGCCTCGTCCGGCGCCTGCGCGAACAGGCCCTCGATGCGGGGACAGCCCACGGTGAACTGGGACTTGGGAACGGCCAGCACGTAACCGACGCCCGACTGTTCCAGGAGTCGGCGGAAGCGACTCTCCTGTCCGTAGGCGGAATCCGCGGTGCCCCAGGCGATGGGCAGTGGTGAGGCGAGGGCCCGCAGCACCATGTGCCGGGCCAGTTCGCCCTTGGTGGCGAACTCCCGCTCGTCGGGGACCTTTGCGGTGCGGCAGCGTTCGCGGTCCTCGGTCCAGGACTTGGGGAGGTAGAGCTCGCGGTCGACCAGGGCCCGGCCACCGGCGGTGGTGTAGGCGGCGAAGACACCGATCTGGCAGTTCTCGGTGCGGCCGGCGGTCCCAGAATATTGGCGCTGGACCCCGGCGGAGGTAGCGCCTTTCTTGATGAACCCGGTGTCGTCGATGATGAGGACGCCGTCGTCCTCGCCGAGCTTGTCAGCGACGTACTGCTGCAGGTCGTCGCGGATGTCATCGGGTTCCCACTTCGCACCGGCGAGCAGGTGCTGCAGGCCGTCGGGAGTCAAGTGACTTGCCTGCTCGGCCAGTTGCCAGCTGTTCTTGCGGGCCACCGGGGCCAGCAGACCGCGTACGTAGTCACGCATCCGGCGGCGCAGTTCCACACGGCCGAAACGATGGCCGATGGCCACGAAGAGATCGTCCAGTTCCAGGTCCCACTGCTCGGCAACACGCTCGCTGATCACGAAGGACACGTTCCCCGCCGCTGCCATTATCAGCGGCGACAGCACACGTTCGAGGGGCGGCCTCCGTGAGACCGCCCCTGACCACTCCGTCACCCGCTACACTCCAGCCGCCCGGTCAAACCCGCAGGTCAGACAGCGAAATCCTGCTGGAGTACTAGTGCCGCATCAGGCAACGTTCGCCCTATCGACCACCTCGCCTAGTCGTTCGTCGGCGGCGTGCTTGTTCCGCCAGATGATGTAGCGGCGGGCCTTTCTGACAGGTCGGCGATCAGTAGATACCGCCGGCTCGATGAGCTGTTCCCCTATGGAGCTTTGAGGAGCACTCCGGTACGGGAGCCCTTGCCAGCACTGCGACTTCGACTGGTCATTGGGTACGTGTCGCGTGAAGCCGTGGACCACGTGAAGAGCCCGCCTGACCGATCCGCCGACGTTTCGGCCGCCCGGCCTCTACTGCATCAGTTGAGTCGTTGTGCGGAAGTCGGCTACCGTCCGGCGGAACCAGAGGGAGGGGGATCCGGGTGCCGAGCCAGATGCGACGACGGACCGCGGGGGTGCTGGGTGTTGCGCTGCTGGCCGGGGCGGCCCTGGGGTGTGCGCGGGACGACGGCGAGCGCGTCGCGTCGATGGGCAGTGCCCGTTCGGCGTGCGAGTTGCCGGTGACGTTCGATGTGGGCGGCCCCTGGAAGGCGAAGCCGCTTGAACCGATCGACTCGGGCACGAAGAAGTGGTTCCACTTCTCCCATGCCTGCAAACTTGAGCTGGGGGCGGGGAAAGAAATGGTGGAACTCACCGTCGACGTGGACGACCTCAAAGGAAACAACCCTCGCGAGGTGCTGGGCGGCCATGACGGCGAGCACATATCCAGCCATGGCGAGTACACGCACGACGAGCACATAAACGAGCAGGCGACGGTCGCCAAACAGCCGGCAGCGGAAATGGAATACCGGATCAACCCGCCAGCCGATATACCCGACATGTGGGTCCGGAAGCTCGCGGTGGTAGCGCCAAAGGGCACCATCGTGGTGGAAGTACAGAGCAACGACCCCGGTGGCAAGGAACGCACCCGCCAGGTGTACGACCAGCTGAAGTCCTCCATGCGGGTTGCCTCGTGACCTCTGCGGCCTCCCTTCGGCGGGAAATCTGGACCAGTGCCGCATCAGGCAACGTTCGCCCTGTCGACGACTTCGCGTAGCCGTTCGTCGGCGGCGTGCTTGTTCCGCCAGATGATGTTGCGGGGGATCATGCTGCTCCGCTCGGTGTGGCTGGCGTGATCGGTGCCGTCGAGGGCGAAGTAGCGCAGGGCCGTGAACTGGGCCTCGATGCGGTTCAGCCAGGAGCTGTTGGTCGGCGTGTCGGCGAACTCGACGTTGTTCGCCGTGGCCCAGTCGCCGACACGGGTGTCCTCTTCGTGGCCAGGCGAGGGGAGAAGTTGTCGAGCACGATCACGATCCGGATCTTCGGCGTGTGGAGGCCGCGCAGGTAGCGGCAGAACTCCAGGAACCTCGTCCGGTTCTCCTTCGGCTTGATGTGACCGTAGAGCCTGTCCTTGGCCAGGTCGTAGGCGGCGAACAGATGCCGGACCCCGTGCGGGCGGGTGTAGGTCGCCCGCCGTCGCGGCCGGGGTCCCTACGCCGTCCGCCACGCTCGGCCCACTGCCGCCCCGGGTGGGGCTGGAGGTTGAGTGGCCCGAACTCGTCGGTGCATAAGACGACTTCGGGTTCCCCATCCTCGGGTATGACCTCACCGTCGGCGATCGCGTAGAGGTGTTCGACGCGGGCCTTCTTGGCGGCGTAGTCCGGTTCGCAGGAGGATTTCCAGGTCTTTATGCGTTGAAACGACACGCCTTCGTTTCGGAGCAGGCCCCGAAGGCCCTCGTGGCTGATGTCGTCGACCACCCCCTCGGCGACCAGGAAGTCAGCCAGCTTGACCAGGCTCCAGGTCGAGAACGGCGGGCCGTGCTCGGCCGGCTTGGACTTGGCGATCTTCTTGATCTCACGCCACTCGGGCAAGGTGAACGTCCTTGGCCAGCCGCCGGAGTACTTCGGATACAGGGGGTCGAATCTGTCTGCATGGAAGTTGTGAATCACGTCCCGAACCCGGTCCGGGCTGGTGAACGTCACCTCGGCGATCTTCACCACCGGCATAGTCTGGGCGGACAGCAACACCATCTGCGCCCGTCGCCAGGTCACCACCAACCCGCTGCCCCTGCGGACAATCCGCAGCAACTGTCTGCCTTCGTCGTCATCGATCTCGCGGACGCGTACTCGTTCCGCCACCCGGACAGCCTGGCGGCACCGAACCGCACGGGCCAACGTCCACCGTCGTGTCACATCACAACGGGACGAGGGTTCTGTGATGCGGAACTAGCGCCCGGTCGTCCCGTCGATCTGTTCCCGCAAGATATCGGCATGGCCAGCATGCCGGGCGGTCTCGCTGGTCATGTGAGCAACGACCCACCGCACCGAGAGGAACGTGCCCTCGACCGGTATCGCGACAGACTCTCCCAGATCGCCGACGGAACGAATCGCGGCGTCGCTGGCCGCGATCGCCGCGTCGTAATCGGCCAGCACCTGCCCGGCACCACGACCGGCCGGCACCTGTATGCCGACATCCCCGGGATTGTCCGACTCCCGACCGGCCACGTGATACCCGAACCAGAACCGCTCCGCCAGAGTCAGATGATGGACCAGGCCCAGCAGCGTGGTCCCCGACTCCACCAAGCCCCGGCGTAGCTGCTCCTCCGTCAGACCATCGGTCTTCTTCACCACGCACTGCCTGGCGAACGACAGGAAAGCCATCGCGGTATCCAGTTCACTACCGTCATTGCGGGGCACCGGGCGGCGCTGAGTCTCAGCCATGCCGGTGACTTTAGCTGCGCGCGTCCCGCCCGCGCCTCGAATTACAGGGCGAACCTTGCCTGATACGGCACTAGAGCCCCAGAGCCGTGGCCACGTGTGAGGTGTGGTGGTCGGCGTCGCCGAAGGCCAGGGCGGTGGCCGTCGCATGGCGGGTGAAGAGGTGCAGGTCGTGTTCGGCGGTGAAGCCGATCGCGCCGTGGACCTGATGGGCCAGTGCACACACCTCCTGGTACTGCTCGCTGGCGCAGGCCTTGGCCAGCGAGACCTCCAGGGCGGCGGGGAGGCCGTGCGACAGCCGCCAGGCCGCGTCGTAGGCGAGCAGGCGGGTGGTGAGGACGTGCACGGCCATGTCCGCGCAGTGTTGCTGGACTGCCTGGAAACTGCCGATGGGGCGGCCGAACTGGGTGCGGGTCCTGGCGTGCTCCACCGTCATGTCGAGTACGCCCTGTGCCGCGCCGGCCATCTCGGCGCAGGTCGCCGCGGCGCCCAGGGTGGCGACGGTCTCGGCCACGGCGCCGCCGTCGCCGACCTCGCCGATCACCTGCGAGGCGGGGACGGCGGCATCGGTGAAGTCCACGCGGTATTCGGGGGTGGTGCCGACGACGTCGAGACGGTGCCGGCCCAGGCCCGGGGTGGTCGTCTCCACCAGCAGTGCCGTGAGCCCCGCTCGGTCGTCGGTGCGGGCCATGACCACGAGGGCGTCGGCTGCCTGGGCGTACGGTACGAACAGGGCCGTTCCGTCGAGCCGGAAGCCCTCGCCCGACGGGGTCGCCGTGATGTCCGAGCCGGCTGCGTCCCAGTGGCCGTGCGGTGCCGCCCGGGCGTAGGTGAGGATGCGGCCCTTCGCCACCGCGCTCAGCCACTGCGCGCACTGCGAGGGGTTGCCGTGGCGGGCGAGGGGCAGGGCCGCACACGCCACGGTGGTCAGCAGTGGGCTCGGTGTCCGGTGGCGGCCCAACTCCTCGCAGAGCAGCCAAAGGTCCGTGAAGTCGCCGCCCAGTCCGCCGTGTTCCTCGGGCAGGGCGAGTGCGGGCCAGCCGAGTTCGGTCATCTCTTCCCACAGCGCCGACGAGTGGCCGAGTGGGGTGTTGCGTACTGCCCGCGCGTCAGCCGTGGCGTGTCTGTTCGTCAGGAGGTCCGTCGCCGCCGCCCGGATGCGCCGTTGGTCCTCGGTGGCCGTCAGGTCCATAGCCGCTCCGATGTCGAGGATGTGGGGGTGTGGGGGGGTGTTGGGATAGGGGGGTCGCGGGTGCTCGTGGGGGTCAGGACCGGGGGAGGCCCAGGCCGCGGGTGGCGATGAGCCTTCGTTGGATCTCCGTGGTGCCGCCGAGGAGCGTGGCGGCCACCGCGTCGAACCGCATGTGCGCGAACGCGGCGGCCATCGGGGCCGTGCTGCGCTGCCACAGTTGTGCGTAGGGGCCGAAGGCTCGGGCGCCGGTGTGGGCGAGCCGCTGGTGCAGTTCGGCGCCCAGGAGTTGGCCGACCGACGCCTCGTAGCCGGGCACGGCGCCGGCGCCGTGCCCGGCGGCGGTGAGGCGCGCCACCGCGTAGTGCGCACGCACCTCGACGTAACGCCGGGCGATCTCGTGCCGGAGGACGGCGGTGTCCGCGCGGACGAGACCCTGTCCCTCGGCCGACCGCAGCTGGCTGACCAGTCGCTTCAGCACCTGCTCGAACTTCACGGGGGCACCGATGCCCGCGCGTTCGAAGCCGAGTGCGGCCATGGCCACGTACCAGCCCTGGTTCTCCTCGCCGACCCGCTGGGTGACCGGGACCCGTACGTCGTCGAAGTGGATCTCGGCGAACGGGGTGGCGCCGCGCATGTCCTCGATGGGGCGGATGGTGACGCCGTCGCTGGCGGCGTCGACGAGCAGGAAGGTGATGCCCTGGTGCCTGGGTGCGTCCGGCTCGGTACGCACCAGGACGAACAGCCAGTCGGCGTACTGGGCCGACGAGGTCCACACCTTCTGCCCGGTGACCCGGTACGCCTCGGGCCCGGCCGGGCCGGCCGGCGCACGGACCGCCGTGGTGCGCAGTGCGGCCAGGTCCGAGCCGGCGTCCGGCTCCGAGAAGGCCTGGGCCCACGCCGTCCGGCCGCACGCGATGCCCGGCAGATGCGCCCGGCGCTGCTCCTCGGTGCCGAACTCCATGAGTGTCGGGGCGAGCAGCATCGCCCCGATGCCGTTCACGGTGGGCACCTCGGCGCGCATCATCTCCTCGCGGAGGACGAACTCCTGCACGGGGGAGAGTCCGGCACCGCCGTACGCGGCCGGGAGGTGCGGGGCGATCCAGCCCTGCTCGGCGAGGGCCGCCGCCCAGGCAACGGCGCCGGCGCGCCGCTCCGGGTCCGGGGATCGCCGGTCGGCCGGCCAGTCGTAGCCCCAGACGTCCTCGGGCTCCAGGCTGTTCTCGGCCTCCGGGTCCGGCCGGTAGCAGGCGGGGAAGCGCTCCTCGACGAAGGTGCGTACCTCCTGGCGGAACTCCGCGTCCTGAGCCGTCTCCGCCCAGTGCGCCCCGGTCACCGGGCACCGCCCCTCGGCAGCAGGTGCTTGGCCACCTTGTCGGTGGCGGTGCGCGGCAGTTCGTCGAGGAACTCCAGGTAGCGGGGGACCATGTGCCTGGGAAGCCGCTTCTGGCAGAACTCCAGCAACTCGTCGGCCTCCAGGCCGGATCCGGGGTGTGCGACGACGAACAGCTTCACGTCCTCCTCCTCCAGCTCCGACGGCACACCGACGGCGGCGCACTCCACCACGGCCGGGTGCAGGTTGACCTCGCACTCCAGGTCGAAGGCCGAAATGTTCTCGCCGCGCCGGCGGATGGCGTCCTTCATGCGGTCCAGGAAGTAGAAGTAGCCGTCCGAGTCGCGCCAGAGTCGGTCGCCGGTGTGGAACCACAGGTTGCGGAAGCAGTGCGCGGTGGCCTCGGGAGCGCCGTAGTACCCGCTGGTGATGATGGACGGCTGCTTGGGCCGGAGCACCAACTCGCCCGGCTCGCCCGGGCCGACCTGCCGGTCCAGTTCGTCCACGACGCCGGCCTCGAAGCGCTCGTGGTGTGCCTGGCCGCACGAGCCGAGCCGCCACTCACCGTACGGGCTGCCGGTCGCGATGCCGGCCTCGGTGCTGGTGTAGCACTCCGCGGAGCGGACTCCGAAGCGGTCGTGCAACGGCTTGTCGAGGGCGGATTTGCCCATGTAGAAGACTTCGAGGGGGTGGTCCTTGTCCCGCTCGGTCGGCTCCTGGTTGAGCAGCATGGGGATCATCGAGAAGACGCTCAACGCCACCTGCGCGTCGAAGTGCCGCACGTCGTCCCAGAATCGCGACACGTGGAACCGGTCGGCGACGGCCAGCGGACTGCCGGACAGCAGCGCGGACAGCACGCCGTCCCACAGGCCCGCGGCGTGGAAGAGCGGCAGTGGGCAGTAGGCCGTCTTGCCCCACCGGTCGAGGAAGTCCAGCGAGTCCAGGGCGCAGGCCAGGGCCAGTGAGTGGGAGACCATCGCGCCCTTGGACGGGCCGGTCGTCCCCGAGGTGTACATGATGGCCTGGAGGTCGCAGAACGACACGTCGGCGCGCGGGGTGTCGGCGCCGTAGGACAGCAGACTGGAGAGCGCGACGGCCGGCTTGCCCAGCGCCGCCAACGGCACCGACGAAGCGTCATGGGTCCGCACGACGAGGTGCGCCAACCCGGGCAGACAGGGGGCGAGGACCGACAGCTCCTCGGCGTACCGGGCGTCGACGACGAGGTAGCGGGAGCCGGAGTCGGCCAGGATGCGGCGCAGGAGGTTGCCGCACAGGGCGGTGTTCACCGGAACCGCAACGGCCCCGAGGCGGCTCAACGCAAAGACGGTGTAGAGCAGTTCGGGGCAGTTGGGCAGCATCACCGCGACGTGGTCGCCGGGGCGGACGCCGAGGGATGCCAGGCCCTGGGCCACCCGGTTGGACATCTGGTGCACGTGTCCGAAGCTGAGGTCGCCGTCGTGGAACCTCAGGAAGGTCTCGTCGCGGTGGCTCCGTGCCCGCGTCGCGAGCACGTCCCCTATGGTCATCGACTCCAGTGCGATGTCAATCATCGGTGCCTCCGTCGCCACTGCCGCTGTGTCCCGCCGAACTCACCACCGGGTGCGCCCGGTTCACGGTGCCGTGCCTTGGAATTCCGCATCGACCTCGTCGGGCCGGGACGGTTCGACCAGGTCGGCGTCGCCTTCCTCGCCGTCGCAGGTGGTGAGGGTGTAGCCGCGCCCCCACGCGGTGCGGATCTCCAGCCGCAGCGGGGTGAGCCGGCGGCGGATCCGCATGATGTGGAGGTCGAGCGCGTTGCGACTGGCGTGGCGGTCGCCCTGGCACAGCCGCTTCCGCAGGGATTCGCGTGAGACGATTTCGCCGAAGTTGACGGTCAGCAGCCGGACCAGTTCCGCCTCGGTGGGGGAGACGGTCACGGTGCACGAGCCGCGGCGGATCACGCCGTTGGGATCGACCTGCGGAGCGTAGTGGCCCAGGTTGCGCGCCTGGAGCGTGGCGATGCGGACCCGGATGTCCTCGTTCCTGGTCGGCAACCGGATCCAGTCCTCGCGGACGTCCGCGGATACGGGCGCGTCGGTGCCCTCGTCGATGACCAGCAGCCTCAACTGCCCGGACTTCCGGCACCATTCCCGCTTGTACGCCTCTCGCGGCCAGCGGATGATCTTCACACACGGGTGACAGCTCGGACTGTTCAACATCGTTTCTCCTCGGCCATCCGCCGGTACCCCCGATCGTCGGTGTCCTGGACAACCATGGTGCGGAGCGCCGCAGTCGGCTGGTCTGCCGCGGTCATTCGGCTACACCACCCTGCGCAACGCAGTGCGGAACCGTCGGGCGGACGCGACGTAGTCCTCGACGATGTCCGCGACGGCATCCATGGGGAACAGGGTGTTCTCCCGGTTCTTCGCCGGAACACCGAGTGCGATGCAGCCGGACGGCACATGTCCGTCGAAGGTGACGACCGCGCCCGCCGCGACCATGGCACCCGACTCGATCACCGCGGAGTTGAGCACGATCGAACCCGATGCGACCAGGCAGCCGTCGCCGATCCGTGCGCCCTCGACATGGACCATGTGGCCGATCACCGTGCCGGAGCCGATGACGGCGGGTGTCTCGGGGGCCGCGTGGATCACGCTGCCGTCCTGGATGTTCGTCCGGGCGCCCACCTCGACGCGGCCGTCGTCGCCGCGCAGCACCACCTGCGGCCAGACGGACGCATGCGCGGCCACGTGCACATCGCCGATCACGGTGGCGTCGGGGTGGACATAGGCATCGGGATGGATCTGGGGTTCCACGTCGCCCAGGGCGTAAATGGGCATGTCGGAACGTTCCTTTCCTTCGGGGGACGAGCGAGGGAGGGGGAGAGGGGGGAGAGGGGAGTCGGGCAGGGGAGGGAAACGTCAGGCGTAGATGCGGTACACCACCTGGGCCACGCAGGCCGGTTTGGGCGCGCCTTCGACCTCGACGGTGGCGTCCAACAGCATCTCCCTCGCCCCGCCCCGGACTTCGGTGACCGTGCCGACCACGGCGTGCAGCCGCACCCGCGCGCCGACCGGTACGGGAGCGGGCAGTCGGAGCCGGTTCACGCCGTAGATCACGTTCATCCGGATCTCCTGGAACTCCAGCAGCCGGTCGACGAGCGTGCCCACCAGGCCCAGCGTGTGGAAACCGTCCGCCACGGGCCCGCCCAACGGCGGCGCGGACCCTTCCTCGGCGGCGTCGGCCTGGTGGGCGTGCCCATGGGTGGCGTGCGCGAAGGCCGCCACGTGCTCCTGGTCGACCGGTACCCACGGCGTCCGGCCCAGGTCCGTTCCCGCGAGCCCCGCGAGTTCGGCGAGTCCGTACACGGTGGTCGTCATCGGCTCTTCCGTGCCTGGGCGCGCTGCTGCACCGGCGCGCCCGCCGGCTGTCGCGGAGCGCGCGGTGGTGGGGCGTGCCGTCCGTCGTCCCCGCTGTTCGGACGTGCTTCTGGCCTGCGGGGTTCGCGCAGTCGCCACGCCAGGGCGGCCGGTACGAGGAGGATGCCGATCAAGGTGGCGAGCACGGCGCGCACGCCCCAGGCATCGGCGAGCATGCCGAACAGCGGGGAGAGGAGCCCGCCGGCAGACAGCGTCACGCCCAGCGTCAGCCCGCTCGCGGTGCCGATGCGGGTGGGCAGGTAGTCCTGGGCCAGGGTCACCTGTGCGGCGAACGGGACGAACAGCACCGTTCCGTAGACGAGCGCGCAGACGAGCACCCCGGCGAGGTTCGGCATGAGCACCATGCCGGCGACCGCGAGGACGGAGACGAGGTAGCCGTAGCGCAGGGACGGCAGGCGGCCCCAGCGCTCGGCGCTCCAGCCGCCCGCGAGGGTGCCGACGACACCGCCCGCGGTGAAAGCCGTCAAGGCCGCCGCCCCGGTCGCCGCCGAGACGCCGAAGCGGCTGATCACGTACGGCGCGGCGAGTGCGCCCATCACGACGTACGGAATCGACCAGAACACCGAGATGACGGAGAGCTTGCCGAACGCCCGCCAGTCATCGGCCCGGCCGGCCTGCGCCGTTCCGCCGTTCGCTCCCTGTGCGCGCGGGCCCGTCGCGGGGGCCACCCGCCAGAACCGCCGGACCAGAGTGCAGACCACGCCCATCGCGAGGGCGGGGAACGCGAGCAGCCAAGTCCCCGGGATTCCGGAGCTGTTGATGACCAAGGACACGTAGAGCGGGGCGACGGCGACACCGATGTTGCCGCCGACCGCGAAGATGCTCATCGACCGGGTGTCGCCACCGCCGATGACGCGGGCCGCCATGGCACCCGACGGGTGGTACGCGGCCAGGCCGATCCCCGCCAGCGCCACGGCCAACCACGTCCACACATAGGTGTCACCCAGGCCGGACAGGCCCACGCCGATGCCCGCGGTGACCATTCCGACCGGGACCAGCCACCCCATCGGCCGCCGGTCGGCCAGCAGTCCGACCACCGGCTGTATCAGACTGGACAGGCCGGTGGCGGCGAGCGTGATCCCGGTGATGAGGGTGTAGCTGTAGCCGCGTCCGGCCTGGAGGAAGGGCAGCAATGCGGGGATCGCGCCCTGGTACATGTCGTTGACCCCATGGGTCACGGTGAGCAGGGTCAAGTCTCTCTTGCTCTTCACAGGTCCCCCGTTGATTGATGGACGTTCTCCGGCGCCGGCCTGATGTTGCGTCAGGCGCGTTCTTCGGCGCCGCGTACGGCATGCGGCTCGCCTCTGGCCACGACGAGGCGCACCGCACGCAGGACTGACAGATCGAGGCGTGGATCACCGTCGACGACCACCAGGTCCGCATCGAGCCCCGGCGCGACACGTCCGGTCGTGCCGGACAGGCCCAGCGCACGGGCGGTGGAGACGGTGGCCAGTTCGATCACGCGCTCGGCGGGGAAGCCGAGCCAGGCATAGAGCTCCAGCATGCTGACGTAGTCGTCGAACACGGCCTGCGGGATACCCGCGTCGGTGCCCGTGATCAGGGCTACCCCGAGTTCGTCGAGCCAGCTCAGCCGGTCGTAGAAGGCGCGGGTGGCGGCTTCGCCGTCCCGCGCCAGTTTGGTCCGCCAGTCGTACCCGCACAGGGACCCGCAGACCGCGATCCCCCGTGCGGCCATCGACCGGGCGACGGCGGTGCGGCGGTCGACGCCGTCCGGTCCGTCCATCCACAGACAGTGCTCGACGGTGCTCACCCCCGCCTCCACGGCCGAGGCGACGGCTGCCGCACTGTGTGCATGGGCGGCCACCGGAAGCCCGAACCGGTGTGCCTCGTCGACGACCATGGCGAGTTGCTCGGTGGTGAACTGGGACTCCCACATCGCCGCGCCGCCTTCGGTGATGTGCCCGCCGCTGGCCATCACCTTGATCACATCGGCGCCGGCCTCCGCGTTGCGCCGTACCAGCGCCCGCAGTTGGGCCTCGTCGGCCACCTCACCCCCCAGGAACCAACAATGTCCGCCCGGAGGGGTCAGCGGGGACCCGGCGGCGAGAATCCGCGGTCCCCTGACGCGGCCGGCGGTGATGGCCTCGCGCAGCCGGATCGCCGCGGCCCCGCGGTCACCGAGGTCCCGGACCGTGGTCACCCCACAGTCCAGCAGCTGACCGGCGCGCCCGGCCATGGCGCTCAGGAGCCCGGGCGTGGGCACCTCGCTCGCCAGCAGTGCCGTGAAGGGTTCGGCGCTCGCGTCGAAGCTCAGGTGCACATGGCCGTCGATCAGGCCGGGCAGCAGCGTGCCGCCGGGGAAGTCCCACCGGGCCACGGACGCGGGCGCTCGGGCCACGATCGCCTCGCGTGGGCCGACTGCCGCGATCTTCCCGTCCCGGACGAGGACGGCCGCGTCCGTGGTGCGTTCCCCGACGGGACCGTGCAGCAGCTCACCCACCGTGATCAGCATGCCGGCTCTCCGGCCAGGGCGTGGGGGAGGACCTCCCTGCGGGATCCGGTGCCTGAACGTGATGCGGTGTCAATGTCCTTACGGGGCACCGCGCGAGGCGTGGTGGGCGCAGTGCCGGCCGCATCGCCCGCCGCCAGGCCGGCTCCGGCTTCCGCCGTCTCGGCCAAGCGATCGAGGAGCTGTTCCAGCAGCCGCCCCGACGTCGCGAAGTTGACGCGCACGAAACCGTCGCCGCCCGGGCCGAATCCGGGGCCGGAACCGAGCTCGACGGCCCCGCGTTCCCGGAACCGGGCTGCCGGGTCCGCGCCCCAACCCAGCGCCCGGCAGTCGAGCCAGGCGAGATAGGAGCCCTGCGGCGGATGGTGTCCGATCTGCGGCAGCCGCTCGGCCAGCCCCACGGCGAGCCGGTCCCGCAGCCGCGTCAGATGCCCCCGAACAGCGGTCAGCCAGGCATCCCCCTGCGTCCAGGCCAGCAACGAGGCATGCACGCCGAGCGGGTTGGCGGCGCCGTACAGTTCGACGGGCTGGTCGTCCCAGGCAGCGCGCAGCGGGGCCGGGCCCAGGTGCCCCACGGCGCAGCGGAGGCCGGCGAGGTTGAAGGCCTTGGTCGCCGAGGTGAGTGTGACGGTGCGCCGCTCGATCTCGGGGGAGAGCGAGGCGAAGGGGGTGTGGCGGTGCGGGGCGTGGGTCAGGTCGGCGTGTATCTCATCCGAGATGACCAGGAGGTCGTGTCGTTCGGCGAGTTCGGCGAGTTCGAGGAGCTCGGCCCGGGTGAACACCCGCCCCGTGGGGTTGTGCGGGTTGACCAGCACCAGGGCGCGGCAGCCGCGGTCCGCCACCTGTCGGGCGAGTGCGTCGGAGTCCCAGGTCCAGCCATCGGGGCCGTCGTGCAGCGGAATCGGGAGGAGTTGTCGCCCCAACCGGGCGAGGCCCTCACGGAAGGGGCCGTAAACGGGAGTGTGCACGGCTATCGCGTCGCCGGGTTCGGTGCCCAGGTGCACCGCGAGATGGACGCCCTGGGTGACGGTCGCGAACTCCCTGACCGGTCCGGGCTGCGGGTGCCAGTCGAACCGCCTCGCCATCCGTTCGGCGAAGACCTCTCGCACCGGGCTGCCGTCCGGCCAGTACGGATAGCCGAGGGGGCCGCGGTCGAGATACCGCCGCAGCCCCTCGCGTATCGGCTCCGCCACGGGGAAGTCCATCTCGGCCAGCCCGGCCGGCAGCACGCCGGGGGCCGTCTGTCGCCACTTCTTCGAACCGACGCCGGAGCGGAGAACGTTCGGGTCCACCGCGTCGAAATCGTCCGAGGTCTTCGGCGGCGAATCGGACGCGCCGCGCTCCCTCGCGTTCATGTTTCCTCCCCCGGTCCGTGCCTGTGCGCACGGGGTGCAGTACGGCACGTCACCGCGCCGCATATGCGTACGGCCCTCCGCCCCTCCGTTGGTTGAATTCAGAATTTATTTCGCACGTGATGGGGCGAAGCGGTTGCGCGTGCATCGGTCATGGCGGACGCTAATCGATTGCCGTCGCGCAGCACAGGAAATATTGCAGAGATCTGTCAAAGGTAAATAGAACTTTAACTGCTGACACTCCGACAGGGTTCCATGCCCAGCTGGTCGAACGGATAGCGTGCTCGCTTTGCGTCGCCGCCATCTCCCGCCTGGCCTCCCCATCTGGCATTACCGGTCGGTATTCCGCGCCGGTGGGCGGCGAATGATCGAAAATCGGGCCCCCTCGCCGGCTCCCAGCGGAATATCGGCGACGCCCTGCAAATCCACCTCGCGAAGCCGAATTCCAGACGAAACACAAAAGCGACAGCCGGGTCTGTTTTCGGGGTGCGGGTGCGGGTGCGGGTGCGGGTGCGGGTGCGGTGCGAGTGCGCCTGTCCCGTCATGACTGCCGGGGCGACGCTGTCGGTTGAGGCCGTCGGTCATGACTGTCGTGCAGCAAGTCGCGGATGAGGCCCTGGAGTCCTAGCTCAGACACCAGCCGCAAAGTAGGTCGCGGGTGGCCGGACAAGCCCGTTTCCGGTCCTGGGCGTCGCCGTCGGCCTGATCGAGTGATCGAGGCCGAAGGGGAAGCTGTCCGCCGCGCTCACGGACGGCTCGGCGGGCGGGGTGAAGATCACCACCCGCAAGGGCGAGCCGTGGATCACCGTGCCGAAGCTGGAGCCGCTGGCCGAGCCCACCGGCTTGGCGGCCCTCAAGGACGAGGTCGCACGCTGCTGGGGCGTCCTGGACCTCTTGGACGCGTGCTGAAGAACGCCGACTTCCCGACCGGCTTCACCGAGGAGTTCCCCTCGGTCGCCGCGTACGAGCGCATCGAGCGTGACACCCTTCAACGCCGCCTGCTGCTGGCCCTCTTCGCCCTGGGCACGAACACGGGCATCCGGGCTGGCCACCGGCGAGCACGGCGAGCGCGAGGCCGCGCTGCGGCACGTCCGCCGGGACTTCATCACCATCGACAACCTGCGCACCGCAGTGACGAAGCTGGTGAACGCCACCTTCGCCGCCCGCGACACCGCCTGGTGGGGCCGAGGCACCGCGTGCGCGTCCGACTACGTCGACACCCACTGCGCGAGCATCGTCGGGTTCGCGTAAACCGAGTTGCTCAACTTCCGCCTGCTGCCTCAAGAGGATCGTCCACCCCATGCTCGGCGTCATCGAACTCGACTGCTACAACCTCCTCAGCGAGGACGGACGCCAACGCCTGCTGTGGTTCACCGCCCCGCCCGGAAGCCCAGGAGCCGAGCAACTGGAACTGCTGTCTGTCGTAGGGACCCAGGAGCTGAGCGTCACGGAGGGCATGGCGCCGTAGAGGTTGTCCGTGGCGGAATCCCGATCGCAGCGCTGACCCGCCGGAGAGCCAGGACCGCCTTCCCCGCAACGCGTGGCGGCCCTGCCCCCACAGAGATATGTTCTCCGGTCCGGGGCTCACGACGACCCCCTTGATTCCCGTTTTCCCCACGCTCACGGGACGGTCTCCGCAGCGGCAGGTATACCGGGCGCGGTAGTGCGGGTGTTTCATACGGGTGTTTCATAGGTGGTCGCTCATGAAACACCCGGCCGGGGGGGTGTCCACCCGCGCCACCCGGCGCCCCGAGCTGGAGGCCGCCGTGAAGCTCGCCGGGGAGATCCGCTCCTCCGGCGTCGCCGTCACCCTCGTCGTGCACGAGCGCAAGCGGCTCGGCCGCGGCATCGAACTCGCCATGCTCGCCGAGGAGCTGACAGCGAGACACGTCGGCCTGGATGCGCTTGGCTGCGAGCGCGTCGAGCTGTGTCCGGAGTTCCTGGGGGAGGGTCGAGCGTCGGGCGTATCCGATGCGGATGTCGGCGCTCGGGATGTCGGGGGCGATGGGCGCGGGCGCCGGGGTGCCGGGCCGCCACGGCTGGCCGGGCCCGCGGTCGGCGGGGGTTGACACGCGCAGGCGTTTCGCGAGCCGGGGCACCTTGGTGAAGCGACTATGCGGTTTGAGGGTCCGTCATGACCCCGAGTGCTGTCACAGACATTTCTCAGAACGTGCCTGGTTCCATTTCTGAGTGAGAACGAGTCGTGACAGTGAATCCGCGATCCGGACCGCTTCCGTCGACCGTTCTTGATCTTGCTCCGGGAAAGGGTCGTTTATGCGAACCCCTTCCCTGCTCTCGGATTGCGCGTAACTGATCGTTGGGTCGGCGGCGGAGGTTGGGACGGGTTGAGCGGCGTGGTGAGTTCTGTTCTCACCGCGCCGGGACGGTCTCTGGTCTTGTGGTGCGGGCTGCGTGGGCGTAGCGGGCGGCGAGGTCCCCGAATGCGGTGGCCAGTTGGGGCGGGCCGATGACCTCGATATCGGTGTCGAAGCGACCGATGGCGGCGGCGAGTCCGGTCCATGACCAGGAGCCGAGGATGAGTCGGCAGTGGTGGGGGTCGAGTTCCACGACGATTCCGTCCTGGGCGAAGGGCGCGACCTCGGCGGCCGGGAGGTGGAGGATGACTTCGCCTCGGCAGGGCCAGTCGGTGGTGGTCCCGTCGTTGCCGCGGAATCGGCTGGTGATGAAGGTGGCGACGTTGCCGTCGGGGAGGTCGCGCGGGGCGAAGTGAGGGCCGGTGGGTGTGCGGGGGCGGATGCGGTCGGCGCGGAAGGTACGCCAGTCCTCGCGGTGGAGGTCCCAGGCCACCAGGTACCAGCGATGACGCCAGGTGACCAGGTGGTGGGGTTGTACGCGGCGGACGTCATCGGCCGAGGTGCTGGGGCCCGGGGCGTAGTCGAAGCGCAGTTCCTCGCGGGCGTGGATGGCGCGGCTCAGGTCCATCAGGACCTGAGCGTCGACCGGGGGGATGTCGCCGGCCGCCGCGGGCGGTTGGACGGCGGTGATGTGCAACAGGTCGATGCGGTGGCGCAGACGGGGCGGCATGACCTGGCGGAGGGTGGCCAGCGCGCGGGAAGCGTCTTCGGCGACGGTGGTGCCGACGGCCGCGGTCCGCAGCGCGACGGCCAGGGCGACGGCCTGCTCGTCGTCGAACAGCATGGGCGGCAGGTGAGTGCCCGCCTCCAGGCGGTAGCCGCCGGCCGGTCCCTTGACGGTCGTGATCGGGTACTCGAGTTCGCGCAGGCGGTCGATGTCACGGCGCACGGTGCGCGAGGTGATGCCGAGCCGCCCGGCGAGATCATCGCCGGACCAGTCACGGGTCGTCGTTTGAAGGAGCGAGAGCAGCGCGAGCAGCCGAGCGGACGTTTTATGCATGACACCCATAGTTCCTGGAGTACCGGACACACCCTGTCCTCTACCTCTGCCATCGTGGCATACGAGCCGTTCGGGAGGCATACCCCCCGGTCACGGCCGCCGCTCGGCAGCATCGGCGGCCGACGGCGCACATGTGTCATATCGAGGCAAGGAGCAGGTCATGTCTGTCACGACCACCACTCACCTGAACTTCCGGGGCACCGCGCGTGAGGCGCTGGACTTCTACCAGTCCGTCTTCGGCGGACGTACCGTCGCGGTCACCTACAAGGACGCGGGCGCCGTGCGGAACGAGAGCGAGGCGGACTGGGTGATGTGGGGCGAGGTGGTCGGCGGCAACGGCTTCCACGTCATGGCCTACGACGTGCCCTCGCAACTGCCCTGGAACCAGGGCGAGAACTCGTTCTTCGTCTCCGTGCGTGGAGATGACGCCGAGGAGATCAGCGCCCTGTGGGGCAAGCTCGCCGAGGGCTCGACCATCGTGAGTCCGCTGGAGCCCGCGCAGTGGGCGCCGCTGTACGGCATGCTCACCGACCGCTTCGGCGTCACCTGGGTCCTGGACGTCACCGCTCCGTACAACGGCTGAACCAGCTGACCTGGACCTGACCATGCCTACGCCGTCCGGGCCGCCGCAGCCACACGGGCGGCCCGGACGGCGCGGGCACCGAACACGTACAGCAGCGGAAGGAAACGCGCCCCTGTGAGGATGCGGAAGCTGGGACGGACCGGCATCGAAGTCAGTGCCTACTGCCTGGGCACCATGGTGTTCGGCAAGATGGGCAATCCGAATCACGACGACTGCGTGCGCATGATCCACCGGGCGCTGGAAGAGGGCGTCAATTTCGTCGACACCGCCGACGTCTACGGCTACAGCGAGACCGAGGAGATCGTCGGAAAGGCCCTCAAGGGACACCGCGACGAGGTCGTGCTGGCGACCAAGTTCAACGGACCGATGGGCGAGGGCCCCAACCGCGGCGGCAGCTCTCGGCGCTGGGTCGTCCAAGCGGTCGAGGGCTCGCTGAAGCGGCTGCGGACCGACTACATCGACCTCTATCAGATCCATCACCCCGACCCGTACACGGACATCGAGGAGACCCTCTCCGCGCTCACCGACCTCGTGCGGGCCGGGAAGATCCGGGCGATCGGCTCCTCCAACCTGCCGGCCTCGGAAATCGTCGAAGCCCAGTGGGTGTCCCAGCGGCGTGGACTGCACCGCCTGCGCACCGAGCAGCCCACCTACTCCCTCCTCAACCGCGGCATCGAGCGGGACATCCTGCCCGTCTGCCACCGCTACGGCTTGGGCGTTCTGGTGTGGAGCCCGCTGGCCATGGGCCTACTCACCGGCCGCTACCGCAAGAACGCGCCGCGGCCGGACAACGCCCGCATGGACTGGGTCCCCCGGCACCTCACCGACGAGCGCAAGCTCGACGCGGTCGAGCAGTTGCTCACCCTCGCCGAAGAAGCCGGTCACTCCCTCACGCACCTGGCCATGGCCTTCGCCACCAGCCATCCCGACGTCACCTCCGCCATCATCGGCCCGCGCACCATGGACCAGCTGGACGACCTGCTCGTCGGCGCCACGCTCACCCTCGGCGACGACATTCTCGACAAGATCGACGCGATCGTCCCGCCCGGCACCGACATCGGCCCGCTGGACGTCTCCTACACACCTCCCTCCCTCACCCACACCGACCTGCGCCGACGCCCGTCCCACGAACGAGCCGCCGCGTGAGAATGCCATGACTGTCCTTGACGCTCGTGCCCTCAATCGCGCCACCCTCGCCCGCCAGCACCTGCTCAAGCGCAGCGACAGATCCGTATCGGAGGCAGTGGCCCATCTGTGCGGCCTGCAGGCGCAGGATCCTCAGGAGCCTTTCACCGGGCTGTGGTCCCGCCTGTCCGACTTCAAACCCAAGCAACTGGACGATGCGCTGACCGGTCGCGCGGTGGTGCGCACCCACCTGATGCGGCGCACCGTCCATCTCGTCACCGCCGACGACGCGCTCGCATGGCGAGCCCGCCACGACGCAATGCTGCGCCAGCGAGTACTGGGAACCTACCGGCGCGAACTGGCCGGCATCGACGTGGACGAGGTCGCCGCCGCCGGCCGCGCGGTCATGGCCGACCAGCGGCCCCGCACCATGACCGAGCTCGTACAAGCTCTCGAAGACCGTTGGCCCGGCCCACCACGCCGTGTCCTGGGCGAGCTGCTCATCGCAGCCCTCATCCCCATGGCCCAACTCCCGCCCCGCGGTCTGTGGCACCAGACCGCCGGCGTACGCAACCTGCCGTTGAGTACCTGGCTGGAACGGGACATCGCCCCCGTGCCAGCCGATGACAGTGATCCCGTCGGACAGCAACTGCTGCACCGCTACCTCGCCGCGTACGGGCCCGCCGCCAGTGCGGACGTACGTGCCTGGTGTGGCCTCGCCGGCCTTCCCGCCGCCATCAAAGCCGCCCGAGAAGAACTCGTCGTCTTCCGTGACGAACGCGGCCGCGAACTGCTCGACCTGCCCGACGCACCCCGCCCCCACCCCGACACCCCGGCCCCCGTCCGGTTCCTTCCGGCCTTCGACAACGCCATCCTCGGCTACCACGACCGTAGTCGCATCATCGACGCCGCCCACCTCGGTCTGTCCGTAGCAGGCCACCGCACCGTCCTTGTTGACGGACGCGTCACCGCCACCTGGACCGTGCGCGACCACCAACTCCACATCAGCTCCCTGCGCCCCCTCACCGCCCTGGAACAGGAAGCCGTTCACACCGAAGCCCAGGACCTGACCGCCTTCCTGGACAACTGCATCGAGCACATCCAACTCGACACCGAAAACTGACGATCACGCATTCCAGGTCCCGACGTGACGGGACTGTTCCCAAAACGTGCCAGCGCCGCCCGCGTGGACCGGGACGAGCGCCTGGCGGTCCGCGTCGGTGAGCTTGTCCGCCCACCTCGGCGCGGCCAGGACCTCCTGCACCAACAGCGTGTTGACGTGCACCAGTGCCGACTGGAGCAGGTGCAGTGCGAGCATGCTGACCTTCTGGGACTCCTTGTCCGAAGTTGCAGATGAAGGCGGTACGCATCGCCCGCCCGAGTTCTTCGATCGCCCGGTAGGTGGGGTGCTTGGGGCCGCCGCGGGTGAAGCGGCGCAGGACCTGCTCGGCCTCTGCGGTGCCCAGGCGCCGGGCGATGGTGTACTTCACGATCTGGTCGTACTGCTGGGCGATCAGGTCCCGGTCGATCGTCTTGGTGGAGAGCACCGGGCCCAGGTTCGGCCACTTCTCGTCTTCCCCGGCTGCCGGCCGGTACAGCTTCGCCGAGCCGACGTTCTTCAGCCTCGGCATCAGCCAGCTTCCGCAGGGCCGCGCGCATGGTGGCGCGGTTGACGAACAGGTGCCGCACCCGCCGCAGCGTCGCCTCGCTCCCGCCGTGCTTGCCCCTCGACCCGAATTCACGGCTCGCCGTGCTTCTGCACGATCGCCACCCCGCCCGTCGTACCCTCCGCCAGCGCCTGCCCGAAGCGATCCAGCGAAGTGCGGAGCCTGCCTTGCAGGGCGGCGATGAACTCCCCGGCGTCCTGCGGCCGACCCAGCGCGGCGTAGTGCACCTCCCGGTTGTCCTCGAAGTCCGCCGGCAGGTCGTCATCCGGGTTACGTCACCGGTTCGCCCCCACCACCCGGACCTCCCGGCGCCGCACCGCATCCCGAAGCGCCACCAGCACGCACAGCTCATACGGGATGCGCTCGACCCGGCCGTGCGGCTGACCGCTGCGGCGTTGTGGCGGGGCGCCATGGAAGCAAGTGCCGGTCCCAGCCCGTTAGTTGGGGGACTGGGCCAGCGGTGGGTCAGGCGGGGTGGATGCCGTCCTGGAGGTGCTGGACGGCGCGGACGAGCGGCGCGAGGGCGGGTTCGGTGGCTGCCTCGTCGAGGGCCTGGCGCAGGGCGGTGTTGTGGGTGGGGCGGGCCGCTTCTAGTAGGCGCCGGCCGTCGTCGGTGACGTTGGTGTAGATGCCGCGGCGGTCGGTGGGGCACAGGAAGCGCGAGAGGAGCCCGCGGTCCTCCAGTCGGGTCACCAGCCGCGTGGTCGCGCTCTGGCTGAGGACGACGGAGTCGGCGACCTGGCGCATCTGGAGGTGGCCGCCCTCGCCGTCGTGCTGGCGGCTCAGCACGTCGAGCAGCGCGTACTCGCGCGCGCTGAGCCGGTGCCCGGCCTGGAGCGCGCGTTCGACGCTGCCCTCGATGCGTCCGTGCAGCAGCGAGAGCGCCGACCAGCCGTGCGCCAGTGCGGTCATCGCCGGGTCGGTGGCGGTCATGAGCGGCTCCCTAGGTCGGGTCGTGCGGGCGGCGGCACCGGAGGGGCCTACCGCGACATCACCCACATCACTATACCCGCGTTTGCCATTAACCAGCGTGTGCAACTATTGTTGAAGCGCGTAAGGCGCTTGCGCATCTTCCTTCTTCTCATGTCAAAGGACCCTCGTCATGCCGCTCGCACTGCTGGCCCTGGCCATAGGGGCTTTCGGAATCGGCACCACGGAATTCGTGATCATGGGGTTGTTGCCCCAGGTCGGAGGGGACCTCGGGGTGTCCGTGCCGACCGCCGGCTTCCTGGTCACCGGCTACGCCCTCGGCGTCACGATCGGCGCACCGATCATGACCGTCCTCGGCACCAGGATCTCCCGCAAGAACATGCTCATGCTGCTGATGGGCCTGTTCATCCTCGGCAACCTCATCTCCGCCGTCGCCCCGGTCTTCGCCGTCATGCTGATCGGTCGGGTCGTCGCCTCGCTGGCGCACGGCGCCTTCTTCGGCATCGGTTCCGTCGTCGCCGCCGAACTGGTGGCACCGGAGAAGAAGGCCGGCGCGATCTCCATGATGTTCACCGGACTGACGGTGGCCAACGTCGTCGGCGTGCCCCTCGGCACCTTCGTGGGGCAGCACGCCGGCTGGCGGGTGACCTTCCTGATCGTCGCCGCCCTCGGCGTGCTCGGCCTGGTCGGCGTCGCCAAGCTCGTCCCCGACGTGCCCAAGCCGGCCGGGGTCCAACTGCGGCACGAGGTCGCCGCCTTCAAGGACACCCAGGTCATCTTGGCCATGGCCATGACGGTCCTCGGCTTCGGTGGCGTGTTCGCCGCGACCACCTACATCGCGCCCATGATGACCGGGGTCGCCGGCTTCGCTGAATCGTCCGTCACCTGGCTGATGGTGGTCTTCGGACTGGGCATGGTGACCGGCAACCTCGTCGGCGGCCGCTTCGCCGACCGCAAGCTCATGCCCCTGCTCTACACCGCCCTGGGCGGACTGGCGCTGGTCCTGCTGCTGTTCGCCTTCCTGGCCTCCGGCAAGGCAGCCTCCGTCGTGGCGATCTTCCTCATCGGTGCCCTCGGCTTCGCCACCGTCCCACCGTTGCAGAAGCGCGTCCTGGACCACGCCCACGGAGCCCCGACGCTCGCCTCCGCGGCCAACATCGGCGCCTTCAACCTGGGCAACGCCCTGTCCGCCTGGCTCGGCGGCCTGGTGATCTCGGCCGGCCTCGGCTACGCCGCACCCAACGCCGTCGGCGCCGTCCTGGCCGCCGCCGCGCTGGCGCTGGCCGCCCTCTCCCACCGGCTCGAACGACGCCGCAGTCGCACCGCCACGGCCCCCGGCCCCGTCGCCGCCCCCGACCAGGACGCCGCGCCCGCCGCGGCGGGCGCCGTCCGCTCCTGACCCCCGTACCCGCACGGCACCGCACGCGTGCCCGCACCGGTCCCCTCCCCATGAAAGTAGTGCCCCTGATGACCTCCGTTCCCCACGTGACGCTCAACAACGGCGTGACCATGCCGCAGCTGGGCTTCGGCGTCTTCCAGGTCCCCGACGAGGAGACCACCGCCGCGGTCACCAGTGCCCTGGAGGCCGGCTACCGCAGCATCGACACCGCCGCGATCTACGGCAACGAACGCGGCGTCGGCAAGGCCCTCGCCGCCTCCGGCCTCCGCCGCGAGGAGCTGTTCGTCACGACCAAGCTGTGGAACGACGACCAGGGCCACGACCGGACGCTGGCGGCCTTCGACGCCTCCCTGGACAAGCTCGGCCTGGACCACGTCGACCTCTACCTGATCCACTGGCCCACCCCGGCCCGTGACCTGTACGTGGAGACCTATCAGGCGCTGGAGCGGATCCTCACCGACGGGCGGGCCCGTGCCATCGGCGTCTCGAACTTCCAGGTCCCGCACCTCCAACGGCTCCTGGAGCACACCGGCACCATCCCGGCGGTCAACCAGGTGGAGCTGCACCCCGGCCTCCAGCAGAGCGCGCTGCGCGCCTTCCACGCCGAGCACGGCATCGTCACCGAGGCGTGGAGCCCGTTGGCCCAGGGCGCGGTCCTCGACGACCCGGGGATCGTGGGCATCGCCGCGGCGCACGGCGTCACC
This sequence comes from Streptomyces lunalinharesii, assembly GCF_039532155.1. Classification (NCBI taxonomy): domain Bacteria; kingdom Bacillati; phylum Actinomycetota; class Actinomycetes; order Kitasatosporales; family Streptomycetaceae; genus Streptomyces; species Streptomyces lunalinharesii. Next base: position 68,729 of record NZ_BAAARK010000006.1, on the reverse strand, counting down.
CCGGCGCAGGTCGTCCTGCGCTGGCACCTCCAGACCGGCAACATCGTGATCCCCAAGTCCGTCACCCCCGCGCGCATCCGGCAGAACCTCGACGTCTTCGGCTTCGCGCTCACCGACGCGGAGCTGGCCACCCTCACGGGCCTCGACCGGGGGCTGCGCACCGGCCCGGACCCCGACACGCTGAACTGACGCCGCACGTCCCGGGTGCCCGGCCACGCCGGCGCGGCAGTTCCACGGCCCCGGACGAGAGATCCCGGCCGATCGTCCGATCGGTCGGGATCTCTCGCGTCGACTGGCAACTGGGGCGTGCCGGGCGCGCTGGGTCAGTCGACGGTGTCCATGAAGCGCAGCATCCGGCGGTTGACCTCGTCGGCGTGGTCGATCTGCGGTCCGTGGCCGGTCCCGGTGATGATCTCGGCGCGGGCCCCGGGGATCACGCGGGGTACCCGCTCCAGTTGACGCTTGGGGTGCACGAGCAGACTGCGCTTGCCGAGCACGAGGTAGAGCGGGGTGCGGACGGTCGACAGTTCGGCGTCCGACAGGGGGAGCGGGGCCGGGCGGCGGATGCGGTGGGCGCGGACCGCCGCCCTGACCATCGCGCGCAACTCCGGCACGACGAGCACCGGTTGTTCGAGCCAGGCGGCCAGTCGCGGCCGCAGGGCCTTGGGGGCGGCGGTCGCGAACAGGCTGGCGAAGATCCAGGCGAAGAAGCGCAGTCCCACCCTCTCCAGGCCGCCGGGATCGAGCAGGGTGACCGAGGCGAGACGGTCGGGGCGCCGGTGTGCCTGGTTCACGGTGAGCCAGCCGCCGTAGGAGGCGCCGACGAGGTGGACGCGGTCGAGGTCGAGGGCGGCCAGGGTCTCGTCCAACCACTGGGCGGCGCGCTCGGGTTGGTGCAGGGGCGCGCGCTGCACGCTGCGCCCGGGGTCGCCCGGGGTGTCGATCGCGTACACCGGGCGGGCGGCGCTGAGGGCGGGGGTGTTCGGGTACCACATGGCGGAGCAGGAACCCGAGCCGTGCACCAGGACGACGGGGGTGCGGGAGCGGGCGGCGGGGTCGGCCGGCTCGTAGCGGTAGACGTGGGTGGTGCCGAAGGAGGTCTCCACGTCGCCCTCCGCGACGGCGGTGGCGCCCAGGGCGTAGACCGCGTCGCAGGCTGCGAAGTAGCGGTCGCGCAGGGTGTCGCTCACGTAGCGGCCGACATCGGCCTGGGCGCGGGTCGTGGTGTTGGGCACGGCCACCTCCGGGGAACGGGTTGTTCGTGGTCTTCGTGATACGAACGTACCATGAAGTTGATACGGCGGTATCATCAAAAGGGGCGGGGGAACCCAGTGCCGAACCAACGCGACTGACGAAGGACGACGCGACCGATGCCCAAGCGCGTGGACCATGCCGAACGACGCAACGAGATCGCCCAGGCACTCCTCCGGGTCGCCGGGCGACGCGGGCTGCACGCCGTGGGGATGCGGGACGTGGCCGCCGAGGCCGGGGTGTCACTGCGGCTGGTGCAGTACTACTTCGAAACCAAGGAGAAGCTGCTGCTCTACGGATTGCAGCGGCTGGCCGAGGGATTCGGCGAGCGGGTCGCCGCCCGCCTGCGGGCCGCGGGGGACGGCGCCGGACCGCGCGCCGTGATCGAGGCGCTGCTGATGACGTCGCTGCCCACCGACGAGGCGAGCCGCACCTTCCACCTCGTCTACACCTCGTACGCCGTGCTGTCCGTGACCGACCGGGCGCTCGCCGGTCAGCCCTTCATCAAGGACCCCGACGCCGCCGAGGACACCCTGGCCGAACTCCTGCGCCAGGCACAGGAGGCGGACCTCACCCGACCCGGGGTCGACCCGCGCAAGGAAGCGATCGGCCTGCTGGCCATGTCCGCCGGGCTCGGCACCAGCGTCCTGGTCGGCCAGCGCACCGCCCGGTCCGCCGCCGCCGTCCTGACCCACCAGCTCGACGGGATCTTCCGGGAGGGTGGGGGCGGCGCGCCCGCCTAGGCGGGCGCCGCACGGTCCCGCTCAACCTCCTTGTGCTGCCTGCTCGGTCGCGTCGGCGGAGGGACCGCCGTAGACGCACAGCCCGTAGATGGCCAGCACGTCCAGCGCGATGATCAGGACCGACCACACCGGGTAGGACGGGATGAAGAACATCTGGGCGAAGGCGTTCAGGCCCAGCACCGCGACACCGAACCAACGGGCGGCTTCGGAGCCCTTGGTGAGCACGCCGACGGCGGCCGCCGCCTGCAGGATGCCCAGGGCGAGCATCAACCAGCCGAATGCCTGCAGGTCCCCGAGGACCAGCGAGACGTTCCCCACGAAGACGTGGGAGTTGACGATCGCCGCGATGCCGTCGAGGCCGTTGAACAGGGCCAACAACGCCAACATCACCCCGGCGAACATCACCAGGCCGTGGCCCCTGTGGTCCTCGTGCCGTGGTGCGGTCGATCTCCCGCCGTAGCCGGGGTGCGGTGTTCCGGTCGGGTGACCTGCTGCTGATGCCATGGGAACCTCCGTGATCGAGGGGCGGTGCACCGCTGCCGCACCGGTGAAGTCCCTCGACGCGCAGGGGACTTCGGCCGGGGCGTCGCTCCCGCCGTCCGGACCGTGACCCGGCGTACGACGTCGGGGAGGACGGCGGTTCCGGCTGGTCAGCCGGCCGGCAGCGCCGGGCGGGACGGCCGCCAACTTCAGCGTGGCAGGGACGTTCCCGGGCCGCCACGCGAGGCGCCGGGGCGCCGCGACCCGAGCCCGGCGCCGCCGCCGCTCACTGCTGCGGGTGCCGCCACCGGGCGTCGACCTCCGCCCACTCCTTCTCCCACTGGGCGTACCGCCGACGATCCAACAGGCGCACGGTGAGCCGCTCCGCGCCGAAGAACAGCAGCCCGGCGGCGGAACCGACCACCGTACCGGCCACCACGCTCTCGGCCAGTGAGTCCGTCGGGGTGCTGGGGTCCCGCACCAACGCCCCGTTCCGGTCCAACCAGACCGTCGTGCGGTCCCCGACGTGGACGCCGGCCGCCAGGGTCGTCTCGCCCGTCCGCACGGTGTGGTCCGGCGCCGTCCAGCGCACCGTCGTGTGCACCCGGCCCCCCGTGCCGGTCCCGCTGTCGACGGTGATCCGGGTGGCGGGTTCCTGCGTCACCACCGCGGAGACGGGCCGCCAGCTGGCACTCTCCCGGTGGGCCGCGGCGTCCACCGCACTGCCGGCCACCACTCCCGCGGCCGGGGCGGCCACGGCGATCAGCACCCCCGTGGCCAACACGACCCAGGACTGCGCCACGTCCGTACCGCGCCGGAGCGGGCCGGGCCGCCAGGGCGGACGGAACTTCGCAAGAGGCATCACGCACCCCCTTCGCCTGCACTTCGAGCGTCCCACACCTGGCCCGCCCGCCCCACACCACGGAGTCGGCGCCGCCCTGCGGGAACGCCGGGGACAGCCGATCGTGGAGGAGAGGGTGCGGAGCGTGTTCGCCGGCGCGGTGGGAAGGCCGCCGGGGCCCGTCACGCGGCCGGGAGGAGTTTCCTGGAAGGAGGACTCAAGGAGCGAAGGAGCGAAGGAGCCTCAGGAGTGAAGGAGCCTTAGGGGACCGTCGTGATCACCGCAGTGCGCCTGCCCCGGCGCCACGCCTCGCGCTCGGCGAAGCCCGGGCCGCCCCGCGAGCCGCCGAAGCCGCCGGCCGCGCCGCGGGCCCCCGGCTGGCGGCCGTGGCTGCTGCCCGTCATCCTCGTCGCGCTCTTCGTCCTGCTGCTCAGCCGGGCGCACAACCCCGCCGGGACCTCCCTCACCTACAGCGCCTTCCTCGGCAAAGTGGACGCCGGGCAGGTCAAGACCGTCGACATCGACGACAAGGGCGGCGTCGACGGGCAGCTCAAGGACGGCCGGAAGTTCACCACGCAGCTCCCCACCGCCCTCGGCCCCACCGGACTCGCCCAGCAACTCCGGGCCAAGAACGTCGACATCACCGCCTCCGGCAGCAGCACCGGCGGGAGCTGGGTGGGCCCGCTGGCCGTCGTCCTGCTGCCACTGGTCCTGCTCGGCGCGCTGTTCCTGTGGACCGGACGCCAGGCCGCCCGCACCCTCACCGGAGGGCTCAGCGGCATCGGCCGCTCCCGCGCCAAGATCATCGAGGCGGAGCGGCCCACCACCCGCTTCGACGACGTCGCCGGGTACGAGGGCGTCAAACAGGAGATCGGCGAGGTCGTCGACTTCCTGCGCCACCCCGAGCGCTACGCGGTGGTCGGCGCCACCGGACCGCGCGGCGTGCTCATGGTCGGGCCGCCCGGCACCGGCAAGACGCTGCTCGCCCGGGCGGTCGCCGGGGAGGCCGCCGTGCCGTTCCTGTCGGTGACCGGATCGGCCTTCGTGGAGATGTTCGTCGGCGTCGGCGCCTCCCGCGTCCGCGACCTCTTCGACGAGGCCCGCAAACGCGCCCCGTCGATCATCTTCATCGACGAGATCGACGCCGTGGGCAGCCGCCGCGGCGGCATCCGCCTGGGCGGCAACGACGAACGCGAACAGACCCTCAACCAACTCCTCGCCGAGATGGACGGCTTCGACCAGAGCAGCGGCATCGTGGTGCTCGCCGCCACCAACCGCCCCGAGGCCCTCGACCCGGCGCTGCTGCGGCCCGGCCGCTTCGACCGGCACGTCACCGTCCCGCTGCCCAACCAGACCGAGCGGGCCGCCATCCTCGCCGTGCACGCCCGCGGCAAGAAGCTGGCCCCCGACGTGGACCGCAGCGTGGTCGCCCGGGCCACCCCCGGCTTCTCCGGCGCCGACCTCGCCAACCTCGTCAACGAGGCCGCGATCCACGCCGTCCGTGCCGGCAACACCGTCATCTCCGCCCGGGACCTCGACGACGCCCGGGACCGGGTCCTGCTGGGACGCCGCGAGTCCTCCAACGCCCTGCTCCCCGAGGAACGGCACGCCGTCGCCGTCCACGAGTCCGGCCACGCCCTCGTGGCCGCCCTGTGCGAACAGGCCGACCCGGTCGCCAAGGTGACCATCCTGCCGTCCGGACCGGCGCTGGGCGCCACCGAGCAACTCCCGGAAGCCGAACGGCACCTCTACACCGAGGGCTACCTCACCGACCTGCTCACCGTGCGCCTCGGCGGGCGCGCCGCGGAACTCGTGGTCTTCGGCGAGGGCTCGACCGGCGCCGCCGACGACCTGGCCGGCGCCACCCAGATCGCCGGCCGGATGGTCCGCGACTTCGGCCTGTCGCCGTCGCTCGGCCCGATCGGCTACGCCGCACCCGGCGCCCTCCACCGGCTCGGAGAGGAACCCGCCGGCGAGACCCTGCACCGTCCCTACTCCGAGCGGACCCAACGCCTCATCGACGAGGAGACCGCCCGCCTGGTCCGGCAGGCCGAACAGCGCGCCACCGCCCTGCTCCGGGACCACCGCCCGGCCCTGGAGCACCTGGCCGACCTGCTGACCACCCGCGAGACGATCGACGGCACGGTCGTCCAGGACGTCCTGCGCCGGTGGCCCGGGACGACCCCCGAAGCCCCCGTGCCCGGCCCCGAACGCCCGCCGCCCTGACCCGACCGCCCCGCACGGAGCCCCGCCACCGCGACGACGGCCCGCAGCGGCCCCGCCCCGCTGCGCGCGTCCGGTCGGTCCCGGCGAGCGAGAATCGAGGTGGGGGCACCTGTCCGCGTGCGGCCCTCGTACGGGCCCGCACCCGCCCCGAGCAGGGAAGGTGAGGTCCGATGTTGTTCTGGTACGGCCACGGCGGTGGCGGCGGGTGGGGATGGCTCGCGGCCATGGTCGGCATGGTCCTGTTCTGGGCACTGGTGATCACGGTCGGGGTGCTGGTCTTCCGCGCCCTGTCCCGGTCGGGACCGGCCGGGACGGGCGAACCGAGCCGTCACCACCCCGGTTGGCACCCCACGGGCCCGCCGCCCGGCGGGCCGCCCGACGCGGAACGGATCCTCGCCGAGCGCTACGCCCGCGGTGAGATCGAGGACGAGGAGTACCGGCGGCGACTGGCCGTGCTCCGCTCCGCACGGGCCGGACCGACCGCCCCCGACGCGCCGAAACCCTGACCCGGTGCACCTGGCCCCGGCCCGGACGGACGGGCGCTCAGTGCAAGCCGGCCTTGAGGACCACGACGACCAGGCCGAGCACCAGGTTCACGAGGGTCGACAGCACCACCAGACGGCGCGAGGCCCCGGCGCGGATCGCGGCGAAGCAGGCCCAACCGACCTGCTCGGCCACGGCGACGGACAGCGCGAACCAGGCCGTTGCCGCCACGCTCAGCCCCAGCAACGGGCTGATCGCCACGGCGACGGCCGGCCCCACCGCCGCCTGCGCGATCGGCCACTCGTCGCCCGCCACGTGCCGGACCCGCTGCCACGTCAGGTCCCGGTACGACGCCAGGTCGCCGACGAGCCGCGCGTACACGTGCGCCACCCAGAAGACCAGGCCGGTGACGAGCAGCAGGAGCACCAACCCGAGCCGGGGGAACGGCCCGAACGCGGCGGTGCCGGCCACCACGGAAGCGGCCTGCAGCGAGCCGTAGACCGCACCCCCGTAGTCGGTCTGCTCACGGTGCGGCTGGGGGATCCCCCGGCCCGAACCGTCCGTCCGGCCGCCGGGGTGCGTGCCGTCCGCCATGCCCCACAGGATCGCCCCCGAGGCCCCGGACCGCACGTCGGTCCGCTCCTCACTGGTCGCGCGGCCGACCGCGGGGCACCGCGAAGTCGGTGAGCACCGCGCCGCCCGGCGCCAGGCCCGCCCACCCGCCGGGCAGCGTCAGCACCGCCACCGCGGACGTCGGGAACTTCGCACGGACCCGAACGACCGCTTCGCCGCCCCCGGCCAGTGCGAGGACCAGGTCCTGCACGCCCGGTTGGTGGCCGATCAGGAGCACCGTCCGCCACCGGTCGGGGAACGCGCGCACCACCTGGAGCAGGGTGGCCGCGCTCGCCGCGTACACCCGGGGTTCGACGACCACCTCCGGAGGCGTCGCGGCCGTCCCCGGAGCCGTGAGTTCCGCGGCCACCCGGTCCCAGGTCTCGCGGGTCCGCAGGGACGGCGAACAGATCACCGCGTCGGGCGCGCAGTGCCGTTGCCGCAGCCACCGGCCGGCCGCCGGCGCGTCCCGCCGCCCCCGGCCGGCCAGCGGACGGTCGAGATCGGGGACGCCCGCCGGCCAGGCGGACTTGGCGTGCCGCAGCACGATCAGGCGGGTGGTCCGGCAGGTGTTCATCGCACGGCTCGCTGGGGGTGTCGGAGGGGCGGGACTACGGAACGGGGGCGAGCCGGCGCGGCTCGATGCGCTCCTCGACCGCCGAGTCGCCGTCCCGGGTGACGACGTAGGCGCCCTTGCCGGGGACTTCGGTCACCGCCTCGACCAGTTCGGTCCCGCGGTAGACCAGCCCCACGCCGTCGTCGGTGCAGTGGGCCACCGGCAGGGTGCCCTCCGCGACCAGCCGGTGCGTCAACGGTCGGCGCCCCTCGTCGACGTCGTAGTGCACGCCGTTCCCGTACGGCAGGAGGCCGAGGCCGTTGGTCAGCGGGCGCAGCTCCGGGCCGAACGAGTCGGTCGCGCCGCCCTCGAACCAGCACAGGGACCCCGCGCTCACCCCGCTCAGCACGACCCCGGCCCGCCACGCGCGGCGCATGACGGCGTCCAGCCCGTGCACGCGCCACACGGCCAGGAGGTTCGCCACCGAACCGCCCATCACCCAGACGACGTCCTGGTCGAGCACCGCGCCCTCGACGTCCTCCAGGTTGGGCATCGGGAACAGGTGCAGCGGCGTCAGCTCGAACCCGGCGACCCGGGCGGCCTCGGTCATCCGGGCGGTGAAGTGCTCGGCGTCCCCGATGGCGGTGCCGACGTACATCACGCGGGGCCGGCGGCCGTGGACGCCCGACAGGTCGACCGCGTGGTGCACCAGCGAGTTGAACCGCACCATGGTGCGGCCGCCCGTCCGGTGGCCTCCGGAGGTGGCGAGGATGGTCGGATCCGGTGCTGTCATGACCTCGACCCTATCGGTGCGGATCGGGCCGGTCCCGCGGCGTCGGCCCCAACGCGGTTGCGGCGCAGGCCGGTCGGGCCCGTCCGCGGAAAAGCGCTGGCCGTGCGGTCGCGGATCGGGAGAGGGTGCGGGTGTTCCGTACCGGGACCGGCGCGAGTGGAGGACGAGGGAACTGTGGGGACGGCGATGACGCTGACGGCGGGTGGCGACGTGCAGGTGACGCTGACGAAGGCGGGGCGGACCAAGGTGCGCTACCCCGCCACCGTCGTGGACGACGACGGGGTGCGCGTCGTCGTGCGGGCGCCCTGGGGACGGCCCACGGTCCGGGACTTCGGGTTCGTGCGGTTCGAGCCGGGCGACGTCTTCACCGAGCACTACTGGCGCGACCGCTGGTACGCCGTCAAGGAGGTGCGGGCCGCCGACGGCTCGGTCAAGGGCTGGTACTGCGACGTGACGCGTCCCGCCGAGGTCGGCCCGGACGGCATCGTGATCGAGGACCTGGACCTCGACCTGTGGCAGTCGGCGGACGGTTCGACCGTGCTGCGCCTGGACGAGGACGAGTTCCGCCGGAGCGGCATCGAGGACCGCGATCCGGTCGCGGCCGCCCGGGCGCGGCAGGCCCTGGACGCACTGGAGGAGCAGGCGCGCGGCGGGCGGTTGCGCGCTCTGTGACGGTGGACCCGCCGGCCGGCGGGCCGCCGACTTGCGGACCCGGTGCGGCCGTGCTGCCGCGCCCGCGCGGTCGGTGACGTCGGCGGGCCGTGGCCCGGGTCCGGGGCGCAGCGATTGCCCGGTCGGCGGGGCGGGACCACAGTGGGGAGGAGAGCGGAAGGCGTGGGGGCGGTCTCACGGAGGAGTACCGCAATGACTGAGGCACTCTCCCGCCGGGAGCGATTCCTCCTGGCACAGATGGAACAGGACCTGCGCGGGCAGGACGCGGAGCTGGACCGTCGCCTGACCACCATGCGGTGGGACGACGTCCCGCCCCCACCGGCGCCGCCGCCCGACCGGCACGGGTGCTGCACGGTCTCCCACCTGCTGGGCGCCGCGCTGAGCGGCCTGCTGGGCGCCGTCCGGACGGCCGCCACCGTGGTGGCGGTCCCGGCGTGCACGACGGTCTGGGGACTGCTGCTCGCCTGCCTGGCCCGGCTCGTGGGCCGGTGCGCGCGGCCGCGCAGCGCGGACCAGGGCTGACCGTCGGCCGGCCTGCCCCACCCACGTGGACGGTCGGTGGGGACGGCGCCGCGGCCGGCGGGGCACTCCGATGCCCCGGCGCGTTGACGCGCACACTTCATGTGCGTGGGACAGCATGAGCGGCGTGCTCCCGCACTCCGGGAGCCCCGCGGACGGGACACTCCCAGGTCCCGTCCGCACCGGGCCGCTCAGGCGCGGGGAGCATCGTGGTGGCGCGGCACGCTCCGGCTGCTGCCCTACGGCTTCCCGATCCTCTACCTGCTCCAACTGGCCATGCTCCTGGGCCTGTTGATGAATCGTTCGGGGACCCTGGAACAGGCCGCCTACGCCTGGCCCGCCCTCGCCGTCTGCGCGACGGTCGGCGCGGTGGCCGCCACCGCGGTCGTCGTCGCCCGGTTGCTCGCCCTGGGCACGTACCGGTGGCGCCGCTGAACGGACTGCGTGGTCGTGGGGTCGGGTGCCCGCACGCGGTGCGCGCGGGCGTCGTGCGGTCAGGGACGGGGAGCGGACCGGACCTCGAAGCCGGCCAGTCCCGTCGGTTCCTCGTCCCGCGCCTCGACCCCGGTGACGTGCGCGGTCGGTGGCCCGTGCTGGGCCCACTCGACCATCTGGGCGACGCCCTCCGGCGGCCCCTCGAAGACCGCCTCGACGTCCCCGTCGGGCAGGTTGCGCACCCAGCCGGAGACGCCGTGGGCGAGCGCGCTCTGGCGGCAGGTGTCCCTGAAGAAGACGCCCTGCACCCGTCCTGACACGATCACGCGCTTCCGCACCATGGGACAGGACTGTAGGACACGGGGCCCGGCCGGGGGACGACCGCCCGCGGCCGGCGTGCCTCGGCCGCCGTCCGTCACCGCGCGGCGGCGGCCGGCCGTACGTGTTTGACGTAGGCCGCGTCGAGGTCGCGGACCTCGACGGAGGCGTGCACCGTGCGGTCCGTCGCCGCGGCAGTGCGGGCGCGCACCAGCTCCAGCACCGCCTCGGCCAGGCGGGTCTTGGTATCCGTACTGCGTCCCGGAAGGAGGGCGAAGTCCACGTGGATCAGCGCCTGTTGGGGCTCGTCATGGGCGATGACGACCTCGTCGACGCAGCGGAACCGGGTCTTGCAGCTCTCGATGGTGATGCCGTCCACCGTCTCGGCGGCGAGGGCGTGCAGTGCGTGCGCGAAGCGGCGGTGGTCCAGGGCCTCGCGCAGCGACGCGTCGTGGTCGACCAGGATGTGCGGCATGGGGGTCTCCTCCGGAGCAGGGGGCGGCGGTGGCTGCGGAACGAAAGCTAATGGACGGCCCAGCCGCGGTCGCGGAGGGCCTCGGTGAGGGGGCGTGCCACACCGGGGGCCACCTTGAGGCCGACGGAATCGGCCGCGGTACCGGCGCCGGCGCCGGGGCGGTCCGGGCGGTGCGGTGCCAGACCCGCCAGGTCCACGTCGTCCAGCTCCAACCGGGCCGCGTCCACGTCGTCCAGGAGCCGCGAGAGCGGCCGGTCGTGGTCGCCCAGGGCGACCGAGAGCATGGTGTGCGGGCGGGACGCCGGGTCGTTGTACGGGGGCGTGATGCGCGCGCGGCCCTCGACGCCGCGGTGCAGGAGCGCGGTCAGGGCGGCCAGCGCCTCGGCGGTGGCCGCCGGGTCCGGAGCGGCCGCGGACAGTTGGGCCAGGGCCTCGGCGGCGGTCGCCAGGTCCGAGCTGAGTTCGGTCAGGAGCGGGGCGAGGGCGGTGGCGTTGGCGGCGAGGATGTCGGCCCAGAGCGCGGCGTCACCGGACGCGACCCGGGTGGCGTCGCGCATGCCGCGACCGGCGAGCCGGACCGCGTACTCCTCGCCCTCGCGCAGCCGACCGGCGGTGAGCGTCGCCATGAGGTGGGGGAGGTGCGAGACGAGGGCCACGGCGCGGTCGTGGTCCGGCGGTTCCAGCAGCGCCGGCACCGCTCCGCACAGCGACACCAGTTCCAGGGCCCGGTTGAGGGCGGCCTCGGAGGTGTCCGGTGTGGGGGTGAGCACCCAGTGGTGGTCCTGGAAGAGGTCGGCGCGGGCCGCGAGCGGGCCGGAGCGTTCGCGGCCGGCCAGCGGATGGCCGCCCACCAACGTCGTGGTGTCGCAGCCGAGGGCCAGGCACTCGGCGTGCGGGAGCGCCTTGACGCTCGCCACGTCGGTGTAGACGCGGGCGAGCCCGGCCCGTTGCTGAGCGGCGAGGACTGGGGCGGTGCGCGACGGGGGGACGGCGATGACCGCGATGTCCACGGGTTCCGACGGCGGTTCCGGGGTGCCGGCGCCGCGCGCGGCGGCTATCCGGACGCGGTCGGGATCGCGGTCGAGCAGATGCGTGGTGACTCCGCGGGCGGACAGGGCCAGGGCGATCGAGGTACCGATGAGACCGGTGCCGACGACTGCGGCGGTGTGCAAGGTGACGCTCCTCGGCCGTACGGGGGACGGGCGGTGCAGGTCCCGGGCCCGGCCGGGACGGCGGACGGACGGGCCCGGGAGGGGCGTGCATGCAGTGCTGGTGGTGCTGGTCGTGCCCGGTGGTGCCGCTACCGGTCGGCCGGGGCGGGTGCCGCGGGGTCCCCGGCCGGGGCCGGTTTGCCGGTCAGCCGCCGCAGCAGTGCCGGATTGGTGAGCATCACCGCGTTGCCGAGGAGGATCAGCGCCACGCCCGCCAGGTCCCGGCCCGTCCAGGTGAAGTTCTCGAAGACCGTGGACAGCAGCAGCGACACGATCGGGAAGAGCACCATGGCGTAGGCGGCGCGCTCACCGCCGATCCGGCCGAGCAGGGTGAGGTACGCGCCGAAGCCCACCACCGAACCGAACACTGCGAGGTAGAGCAGCGAGCCGGTGTACTTCAGGGTGGGTTGGAACAGCGCCCCGTGCCCGTAGAACGCGGCGAACGGGGCCATCAGCAGCGCCCCGTACGCCATGGCGTAGCCGGTGCCCTGGACCACCGGGACGCCCGCCGCCTGGGTCTTGCCGGAGACGACGTTGCCCAGGCAGAAGACCAGGGTGCCGGCCACCGAGAGCAGGATGCCCTGGCCCGAGCCGGAGGACAGGCCGAAGTGCTGGAACTCCGGCCAGAACACCGTGCCGATCCCCAGCAGTCCGATGCCCCCGCCGACCAGCATCTTCGCCTTGATCGTGCGCCGGAAGAAGACCCGCGCGAACACCATGTTCACCAGCAGGGACATGGCGAAGACGATCGAGACCAGTCCGGTGGTCAGGTACTGCTCGGCGAAGTAGAAGCAGACGAAGTTGGTGGAGAACATCAGCCCGCCCATGAGGACGAACTGACCGTGCACCCGCAGCGGATAGCGCATCGGAAGCCCGCGCAGCCGGGCCCAGGCCAGCAGGATGACGGCGGCCAGCGCGAAGCGGTACGCGATCGACGCCGTGGGGTGCACGTCTCCCAACTGCCCCTTGATGGCCAGCCAGGTGGAGCCCCAGATCAGCACCGTCACGACGTACAGGACGGCGTTCACCCGCACCTCCCTTCCAGCAGCGCGACCAGCCGGCGGGCGCCTTCCGCAACTTGAGTGGGCGTCAAGTAGCTCAAGGAGAGCCGCATTTGGTGACGTCCGCCGTCACCGTCGGGATAGAAGTAGCTCATCGGTGTCCAGATCACTCCGTGCTCGCGGGCGGACTCTTCCAACAGTGCATTGTCCGCCGGAACCGGGAGCGTCAGGGTCAGGAAGAAGCCACCGGCCGGCACGTTCCAGCTGATTCCGGCCGCCTCGCGTCGTTCGCGGGGGAGCAGCCGGTCCAGACTGTCGAGCAGGACCCGGAGGTTGGACTGGTAGAAGTCCGCGGCCGGCTTGTTGGCCTCCCGCAGCCGGAAGTCGTGACTGACCAGCATGCCGCCGATGACCGCCTGGCTGAGCGCCGGGGTGTTCACCGTCACCATGCCCTTGATCTTCGACAGTTCGTCGGCCAGCAGCGTGCGGGTGCCGTCCGGAGCCCGTACGTGCTGGTCGGCGACCACGTAGCCGACCCGGGCGCCGGGGAAGCAGGTCTTGGCGAACGAACCGAGGTAGACCACCCGCCGCCGCTCGTCCAGTGCCTTGAGCGTGGGCAGGCCGCTGCCCGTCGGGGTGAAGAACCCGTAGGGGTTGTCCTCCAGGACGAGCAGGTCCTCGGCCTCCGCCAGTTCCAACAGCCGCCGCCGTTCGGCGACCGGCATGCAGGTGCCGGTGGGGTTGGAGAAGTCCGGCACCGCGTAGAACGCCCGGGGCCGCTTGCCGGCGGCCCGCAGTGCGGCGATCGTGCGTCGCAAGACGTCCGGATCACACCCCTCGGGGCCCTCCGGCACGTGGACCGTCTCGATGTCCAGCAGGCGGGCCGCGCCGGTGATGCCCACGTAGCACGGCGAGGAGACCAACAGGACGTCCGACGGGTCGGCGAACAGGGCGCGCAGGACCAGGAACATCCCCTCCTGCGCGCCCACCGTGACGACCAGGGAATCCGGCTCGGCGGTGATGCCCTCGTCGTTCTGCAGGGCGCGCGCGACCAGTTCGTGGATCTGGCCGTTGGTGCGCCCGTACTGGAACAGCAGCGTCCGGACCTGGTCGGGGGTGCAGCCCCGCTCCTCGATCAGGTACCGCTGGTAGGCGGCGAGGTAGTCACCGATCCGCTCGACCTCGAAGAGCCCCTCGTAGGGGCGGCCGGGGCCGAAGGAGATCGCCTCCGGGTAGCGGGAGGTGACCTCGTTGAGGAAGTTCATCACCTCCATCAGCGGATCGGCGAGCGAGCCGTGCAGCGCGCGGCTCGGCAACTCGGTGGTGGGGGGAACCTGGCTCACCTGGCGTCCTCCCACAGGACCGGGCAGAAGTCCGGGTCGGTGTAGTCGGGGTTGCCGGCGGCGTCCTTCCGGACCAGCACGTCGTTGTTGTAGATGACCTGGCCGCCGTCGGACAGCTCGAAGGGACGCCACTGGTTGGTGCGGTCCTGGAGGTGCAGCGAGATGGCCCGGCGGGGCCGGTCGCTGACGTTGTAGCCGCTGCCGTGGTAGGTGCGGCAGTGGTGGAAGCTGATGTGCCCCTTGGGGATGGTGATGGGCACCTTGCGGACCTCCACGTTGTTGAAGGCGGCGTTCTCCGTGAGCATGTCCTCCAGTTCGGAGCGGTCGCGCTCGGCGAAGTGGCGGCTGGTGGAGTCGTCGTTGCCGGTCTCCTTCCAACGGTGGCTGCCGTCCACCATCGTGATGGTGCCCATCTCCTCACCACAGTCGTGGAACGGGATGAAGGCGGTCAGCATCTCGTCGGAGGAGCAGGTTTGCCAGTAGTGCCGGTCGAAGTGCCAGGGCACGATGTTGCGCGCGTCGTCCGCCCGCTGCGGCTTGTGGATCAGGGTGCTGTTCCACAGGCGTATCTGGCTGGTCTGCGAGATCAGGCCGGCGACCGCCGCGATGATCGGCTTGGACAGGATGGAGCGGATCGTGTCGTCCTCATAGAAGATGTAGTCGTTGTGCCGGTGCACGTCGCCCTTCTCCGGCTCCCAGTACGCCAGCCGCGGCGGACGGGCGGGCAGGGTGCGGTCCCGGTGGCCGGCGTAGAAGCGGTCGGCCGCGGAGTCCAGCAGGTCGACCTCCTCGTCGGTGAGCAGCTTCTTCGACAGGTAGTAGCCGTGCTCCTGGAAGAACTGCACCTCCTCCTCGGTGGGCAGCAACTCCCGCTCGGCGGCGGTCAGCGGGAAACGGGCGTCGTCGATCGTCATGCCGGATCCTTCGTCTCGGTGGTGTGGGGTCGTGCGGGGGAGGGTCAGGTGGTGCGGCCGGCCCCGGCGGGGCGCAGCAGATCGTGGGTGACGTCGGAGAGCCGGGGCCGGCCGGTGAGGGCCATCGCCTCCTCCAACTCCGCCCGGAGGGTGGACAGCACCTGCGCCGCGCCGGGCTCGCCGTCGACGGCCAGGCCCCAGAGGACCGGCCGGCCGACCAGGACCGCGCGGGCCCCGAGCGCCAGTGCCTTGAGCACGTCGGTGCCGCGCCGGACGCCGCCGTCGACGAGGACCTCGCACCGGTCCCCGGCGGCCGCGACCACCTCCGGGAGCGCCTCCAACGCCGGTACGACGCCGTCAAGTTGGCGACCCCCGTGGGTGGACACGATCAGCCCGGCCACGCCCAGCCCGGCCGCCCGGTGGGCGTCCTCCGCGGTGAGCACGCCCTTGAGGACCAGGGGCAGGTCGGTCAGCGACCGGATCCACGCCAGGTCGTTCCAGGTGAACGCGGCGTCGTGGTGCCGGGCGGCGTGCCCGGCGAGCGTGGAGTCGCCGGCGCGGCCCTCGTGCAGCCCGGCCTCGTGGTCCCGGTCGAGATTGGCCGGGCGGATGTGCGCCGGCAGCCGGAACCCGTTGCGCAGGTCGCGCTCCCGGCGGGCCATCCGCGGGGTGTCGACGGTGATCACCAGGGCCCGGTACCCGGCGGCCTCGGCGCGGCGCACCAGCGACGCGGTGACCTCCCTGCGGCGCAGCACGTACAGCTGGAGCCACAGCGGTCCGGTGGCGGCCGCGGCGACGTCCTCCAGCGACGTGCTGGCGAAGGTGCTGGTGACGGTGAGCGCGCCCGCCGCGCCGGCCGCGCGGACGGTGGCGAGTTCGCCGTCCGGGTGCACCAGTTGGTGGTAGGCCATGGGCGCGATGCCCACGGGGAGCGCCACCGGGGCGCCGAGCAGGGTGGTGGCCGGCTCGCAGTGGGACACGTCGACGAGGGCGCGGGGCCGCAGCCGGTACCGGTCGTAGGCCGCCCGGTCCTCGTGCAGGGTCAGCTCGTCGCCGCTGCCGCCGGCGATGTAGTCGAACACCGAGCGGTCCAGTCGGGCCCGGGCCGCGGACTCGTAGTCCCGCGGGTTGAGCAGCGGTTCGGGCCGGGTTTCGGGGGTGGCGGTGGGCGCGGTCACCCGCCGGCCCTCGCCGCGGCACCCGCCGGTACGGCGTTGTCGGCGCGCTCCCGCTCGACGGCCTCGTAGAGGGCCTTGATGTTGCCGCTGCCGAAGGTGCGGGCGTCGAGCCGCTGGATCAGCTCGAAGAACACCGTGCGGCGGGCGTACGGGGAGCGGGTGAAGACCTGCACGAGCTGGCCCCACTCGTCCCGGTCGGCCAGCAGTCCCAGTTCCTGGAGGACGGCCGGGTCGACGCCCACCTCGATCCCGCGCTCGGCCAGCGAGGCGTAGTAGCCGGCCGGGGTGTTGAGCAACTCCACGCCGGAGCGGCGCAGTTCCCGTGCGGCGGTGACGATGTCGTCGGTGGCGTAGGCGACGTGCTGCACGCCGGGGCCGTCGAAACCGTCGAGGAAGTCGTTGAGCTGGCCGCGGTCGCTGGTCGGGTCGGGCTCCACCATGGTGAAGGTGATGCCGCGGGTCTCGTCCTGGACCACCTTGGAGGCCATCGCCTGGCCGCCGACGACGATGTACTCGTCGTAGGTGTGCTTCAGGCCCAGCGCCCGGCCGTAGAAGTCGACCATGGTGTCGAGGGAGCCGGGGCGCAGGACGAAGGCCAGGTGGTCGATGGAGCGCAACAGCCCGGCGTCGGCCGCGCCGTCGTCGACGGGCAGGTAGCGCTGCGGCAGGAACGGGCCTGCGGGATCGGCACGTTCGACGAAGGTGTGCACCAGGTCGTTGGTCGCGGCGATGGTGGCCCGAACGACCCGACCGCCCGCGTCCTCGAACGTCTCGGGCCCGGCGACCGGGTCGGCGCCGGCAGCCACCGCACGGGCGAAGTCGCCGGCCGCGTCGGTCGACCGCAGGGCCACGTCCCGGATGCCGTCGCCGTGCTTGCGCACGAAGTGCGAGGCGGCATGGTCGGCGTGCAGGGCCGAGGTCAGCACCAGGCGGACCCCGCCGTGGGCCAGGACGAGCGACCTGGCGCCGGCCAGTCCGGTAAGCGGGCCGGCCTCGGCCACCACGCGGAATCCGTAGGTGCTGCAGTAGTAGTGGGATGCCTGGTTGACGTCACCGACGAAGAACTCGACGTGGTCGACGGAATGGGCGGTCACTCTGGTCCAATCTCTCGAACTGAAGGGTGTGCGGACGCACCGGCCCGCCCCGCCGCGGAACGCCTGGCGGGGGTGGCCGTTCGGTCATTGCGAGGGGAGTGCGGATGCCTCCGCCGCTTCGGCGAGGGCGCGGAAGACGTAACAGGCCGAGGTCGCGCCGGGGTCCTGGTGCCCGATGCTGCGCAGCCCCAGGTAGGCGGCCCGGCCCTTCCTGGCCTGGAGCGGGATGGTGGCGAGCATGCCGGTCTCGGCCGCACGGGCGGCGGCGCGGGCGGCTGGGGGGAGGCCGGCGCCCGATTCGGCGGCGTCCCGGAAGGCGCCGACCGCGGGCGAACAGGCGTCGATCATGGTTTTGTCGCCGGGGACGGCCGCGCCGAGGCGCTGCATGGTGGCCAGCGCGGCGGTGAGCCCGGCCGCGAACCGGAGGGTGCTGACCTCCGTTGCCGTGCCGAGGGCCGCTCCCCACGTGCGGAAGGCGCCCCCGTACAGGGGACCGGCGGCGCCTCCGACGACGGAGACGAGGGTCGTGCCCGCGGCCATCAGGGCGGTGCCGGGGGAGGCCGGTCGTTGGGACGGGGCGTCGAGCGTGACGCGCACGGCGGCGAAGCCACGGGCCATGTTGAACCCGTGGTCCCCGTCCCCGATGGCCGAGTCGAGGTCGATGAGGTGGTGCTGGTGCTGGTGCATGGCCGTGCTGACGCGCCGCAGCCAGTCGAGGACGAGGGAACTGTCCACCACGTCCCGACCGGGCACGTCCGCACGGCCCCGTAACGTCTCGGGCTCCCCCGCAGGCTCCCGCATGACAGGTGCTCCTTCGATCCCCCGCGCCGCAGTGCTCCGCGGCTACCGGATTACCAACGCATTACCGAAAGGCGTTCGGCATTACCGAATGCCGATAGGAAGCAAAACGCAGCGACCCCGGCCGCGTCAAGGTTTACCCGCACACGTGAGCGCAGGCTTGACGGTTCGTAGGGCGAAGCGCGGCCTGCGGAAGGCGGGTTGGTGAAGGGCGGATGACGTGGAGGTGTGGCGGCCGGGCGGACATCCGTCGGCGGCTCGCGGACCCGTGCGGTCCCACGCCTCGTGTGGTGCTGAAGCGGTCGGGACGCCAGGCAACCTCAATCGCAGGCGCGCAGGCCGGCGTTGCGCGGGGCGCCGAGGTCCCGGGACAGGCTGCGGGCGGCCTCGCGCACCGCAATGGCGTGTTCCTGGCGGGTGTTTTCGGCCATGAGCCGTTCCACCGGGCCCACCAAGCCCAGTCCACCGACCGCTTCGCCGGTGCGGTCGAAGACCGGCGCCGCGATGCCCGCGTCGCCGAGCGTCAACTCGTTCTCGTCCACCGCGTAGCCGGTCTCGCGCACCCGGTCCAACTGGGCCTCCAGGCGTTCCGGATCGTCGAGGCTGAAACCGGTGACCCGCGGCAAGGCTCCTGCCAGCAGGGCGCCCCGGCCCGCTGCGGGGCGGAAGGCGGCGATCGCCTTGCCCAGCGCGCAGGCGTGCCAGGGCAGACTGGCCCCTGTCTCCAGCACCTGTACCGCCCCGCCCGGGCGGAACGCGTGGTGCACCACCAACACCTGGCCGTCCGTCAGGATGCCGGCCCAGACCGCCGCGTCGGCCTGGGAGGCGAGCCGGTCGGCCCAGGTCACCGCCCGGGTCCGCAGTTCGTGCGAGTCGAGGTAGGCGTTGCCCAACGTCACCAGGCCCGGGCCCAGTTGGTACTTGCCGCTCTCCCGGTCCTGGACGACCAGGCCCTCCGACTCCAGGGTGCGCAGCAGTGCGTGGGCGGTCGGCTTGGCGACGCCGACCCGGTCGGCCAGCTCCGTCACGCCCAACCGCGGGGTCGCCGTGGCGAGTTCCCGCAGTACGTGGATCGCTCTGTGCACCGCCTGGACCATGAACCACTCCTCGGTCAGTATTGCTGAACAGTGTTCCGACCCATAGGGTCCTTGTTCATGACACCGCTGGTTGGCATCGTACTTGTGTCGCACCGTGCGGAAATCGCCCTCGGAGTACGGTCGCTGGCCACCGAGATGGCCGGCGGCCGGGTCACCGTGATCGCGGCCGGCGGCACCGACGACGGCCGTACCGGAACGAGTTACGCCCGCGTCCTCGCCGCGCTGGACCGCGCCGCCACCGAGGCCGGTGTGCTGGTCCTGCCGGACCTGGGCAGTTCGGTGCTCACCGCCCGCCTGGTCCTGGGGGAGCGCCCCGACATCCGCGCCGTGCTCGCCGACGCCCCGTTC
Source organism: Streptomyces lunalinharesii (assembly GCF_039532155.1). Taxonomy (NCBI): domain Bacteria; kingdom Bacillati; phylum Actinomycetota; class Actinomycetes; order Kitasatosporales; family Streptomycetaceae; genus Streptomyces; species Streptomyces lunalinharesii. Next base: position 49,341 of record NZ_BAAARK010000006.1, on the reverse strand, counting down.
GTCGAGGGCGCCGTCGTGGCCGCCGTCACCGCGGCGACCGGCGCCGCGCTGCCCGCCGTCGCCCGGGCCGCGGAGGAGGCCCGGAGCATCAGCAAGTTCTGACCGGGCGGCCGTCCACCGGCGCCCGCGCTCCCGGGGTCGTCTCCGCACCGGGCCGGCCCCTCCGGCCGCACGGGTGCTGCCGACAGCCATAGACGGCACCAATGGCCGCCATCGGCACTGCGTCATTGCCCTGCCGGCCGCCGTCGATCAAGGTGGAGGACGTCGCCGTCCCCGCCCGTGCCCCCGTGCCGTCCCTGCCCGTGCCCCCGATCAGAAGTGCGGACCGTCAGTCATGACCTCACCGAACGTCGAGCAGTCCCGCCCCCACACCGTCGTCTTCCGCGGCATCCGGCCCCTCGGCGGTCCGCCCGTCGACCTCACCGTCGTGGACGGCGTCGTCGACGCGGCGGGCGTCGGCGCCGGCGGCGCGGCCCCCGGGACGGCGTCCGAGGTGGTGGACTGCGCCGGCCTGCTCGCCCTGCCCACGCTCGTCGACGCGCACATCCACCCCGACAAGACGTCCTGGGGCGAGCCCTGGTACACCCGCCGCCGCCCCGCCCACGGCATCGCCGACCACGTGGCGCAGGACGTCGAACTCTCCCGGTCGCTGCCCACGCCGGTCGGCGTGCGGGCGCACCGGCTGCTGGCCCACGCCGCGGCGTGCGGCACCCGCGCCCTGCGCGCGCACGCCGACGTGGCCCCCGCCTTCGGGCTCGAAGCGCTCGTCGGCGTCAACGAGGCGCGCGCGGCCCTCGCCGGCGTCCTCGACGTCCAGACCGTCGGCTTCCCCCAGCACGGCCTGCGACAGGCACCCGGCACCGACAGGCTCCTGGACGAGGCCGCCCGGAGCGGACTGATCGACCTGGTCGGCGGCATCGACCCGGCGGGCTTCGACGACGACCCCGAGCACCTCGACACCGTGTTCGGCCTCGCCGAGCGGCACCGCCTCGGTGTGGACGTCCACCTGCACGACCGCGGCGCTCGGGGCCTGGCCCCGCTGCGGGAGATCATCGCGCGCACCCGTGCCCTGGACATGGGCGGCCAGGTGACCGTCAGCCACGTCTTCTGCCTCCCCGGTCTGGAGCCGCGGGAACTCGACGAGCTGGCCGACGAACTCGCCGCGGCGGGCGTCTCCTTGACCACGGTGGCCGCCGACTCGGTGTCCGTGCTGCCGCACCGGCGGCTGCGTGCGCACGGGGTGCGGGTCGGCATCGGGTCCGACGGCGTGCGCGACGCCTGGAGCCCCTTCGGCACCGGGGACATGCTGCACCGCGCGCACCTCCTCGGATACTGCACCGGTGCCCGCCTCGACGAGGAACTCGACGCCTGCTACCTGGGTGCCGCGCACGACGGGGCCGCCCTCGTCGGCCTGCCGCGGGCCGACTTCACGCCCGGGGCGCCGGCTGACTTCCTGCTCGTCGACGGCGAGTGCCTGGCCCAGGCCGTGGTGGACGTGCCGCAGCGGCGGATGGTCGTCCGGGCCGGCCGGATCGTCGCCCGCGACGGCGCCCTCTGCTGATCGCCCGCGACGGCGCCCTGTGCTGACCGGCCACCAACGGGGTGACGGGCCCCGACGGCAGCGTAGGTCCGCACTCGACGTCACGATGCGGAGCGAACACTCCGAACCCTTCCCCACTTTCCCTAACCTTCCCTATTGGAGTTGCTGATAGGGAAGGTTAGGGTATTTTCATGAGTGATCGTCTGTACTCCGTGGAGCAGGTGGCCGAGCGGTTGGGCCTGCATGTGCGCACCGTCCGCAACTACGTGCGCGACGGGCGACTGCCCGCGGTCCGCATCGGCAAGCAGTACCGCATCGCGCACGCGGACCTGGAGGCCTTCACCGGCCGCCCGGTTCCCGCGCCCGAGGACGGCACGGCGGGCCGGGAGCCCCACACCGAGGTGTCGAGCATCGTCGAGGTCGAGGACATCGACCCCGCGACGGCCGACCGGCTGACCTCGCTCCTGATGTCCGCGGCCACCGGACGCGGGCCGGGGGAGCGACCGCTGCGGATCCAGACGGTCCACGACAAGGACCGGGCCCGGTTGAAGGTCATCGTCCTGGGCGGACTGGCCGACACGGCCCGGTTGTTCGACTACATGGAGGGGGTACTCACATCGTGAGCACTAACGAGGGCACGAGCGCCAGAACGGACGGCGGCACGAGCGCGCTGTACACGTCCGAGGCCGGGGCGGCGGAGATCCGGCGCCGCTACCAGGACGCACTGGAGGCCTGGCCGGTGCCGGCCGAGCGGGTGCGGGTGCCGACCCGACACGGCGAGACCTTCGTCGTCGTCTCCGGCCCCGAGGACGCCCCGCCCGTGGTGCTGCTGCACGGTTCGGGTGCCAACGCCACGATGTGGCAGGGCGACATCGCGTCCTGGGCACAACACTTCCGCACCTACGCCGTGGACCTCATCGGCGAGCCCGGCCTCAGCGCCCCCACCCGACTGCCGTTGGACTCCGACGCGCACGCGCAGTGGCTGGACGACGTCTGGCAGGGGCTCGGGCTCTCGACCGCGGCGGTGGTCGCGACGTCCCTCGGCGGGTTGCTGGCGTTGGACTTCGCCGACCGTCGGCCGGAGCGGGTGACGCGGCTGGCGCTGCTGTGCCCCGGCGGCGTGGGGCGACAGAAGACGGGCTGGGTGTTCACGTACCTGCTGTCGCGGGCCTTCGGCCGCAGGGGAGTCCGCCGTTCGGTGCGCGCGGTGACCGGCATCAAGGACCCCGCCCTCCAGCCCGTCCTCGACACCGTCGTCCTCACCTTCACGTACTTCAAGGCGCGTACCGAGCGACTGCCGGTCTTCCCCGACGAGGTGCTGCGCCGACTGGGCGTACCGGTGTTGGTGATCGCCGGGGACCGGGACGCGCTGTTCGACTCCGCGGAGACGGCTCGGCGGGTGCGCCGTTGCGTGCCGCGGGCCACGGTCCGCCTCCTGCCCGGCGTCGGTCACGCCATCTTCGGCCAGACCGCGGCGATCCGGGACTTCCTGCGCGACTGAACCGGTGGTCCCCAACGGCGTTGCGGAAAAAGTGAGTTGAGGGCAGCCGGAGTGGTGCCTGTGAGGGCTGGCACGGGCGTTCGGGCGAGGTGCGCCGGCGCTCGGCCATGCGCCCCCCTGCGCCCCCGCGCACCCCGCAAGACTCTCTGGACGGCCCCCAGGGCGGGCCCTAGCGTCACGCGTCGTGACTAGCATCCCGCAGGCTCCTGACATCCTGTCGGCGCAGTTCGCGACCGACCCCTACCCGGCGTACCGCGTGCTGCGCGAGCACTATCCGCTGCTGCACCACGAGGGCACCGGCAGCTATCTGCTCTCCCGCTACGAGGACGTGGAACGGGCCTTCCGCGAGCCGGTGTTCACCAGTGACAACTACATCTGGCAACTCGAACCGGCGCACGGCGGACGCACCCTGCCGCAGATGAGCGGGCGCGAACACGCCGTGCGCCGGGCCCTGGTGGCCCCCGCGTTCCGCGGCCGGGAACTGCGCGAGACGTTCCTGCCGATCATCGAGCGCAACGCCCGCGAACTGATCGACGCCTTCCGCGAGGACGACGAGGTGGACCTGGTGGCGCAGTTCGCCACCCGCCTCCCGATCAACGTGATCGTCGACATGCTCGGCCTGGACCGGGCCGACCACGACCGCTTCCACGACTGGTACACCGCGGTCGTCGGCTTCATCGCCAACCTCGCCCAGGACCCCAAGATCGCGGACGCCGGGCGCCGCGCGGGGGAGGAACTCGCCGCCTACCTCCACCCGATCATCCAGAAACGGCGCGCCGCACCCGGCGACGACCTGCTCTCCAGGCTGTGCACCGCCGAGGTCGAAGGTGTCCGGATGAACGACCAGGACATCACGGCGTTCGTGAGCCTGCTGCTGTCCGCCGGCGGCGAGACCACCGACAAGGCCATCGCCCTGATCGTCCGCAACCTCCTCGCCCACCCCGAACAGCTCGCCGCGGTCCGCGCCGACCGCTCGCTCGTCCCCGCCGCGTTCGCCGAGACGCTGCGCCACACCCCGCCGGTCCAGATGATCATGCGGCAGCCCGCCGAGGACGTCACCGTCAGCGGCGGCACCGTGCCCGCCGGCGCCACCGTCACGTGCCTGATCGGCGCGGCCAACCGCGACGCCGACCGCTACACCCACCCCGACGCCTTCGACGTCCGCCGCCCCGACCTCACCCCGGACACCGCCTTCAGCGCCGCCGCGCAGCACATCGCCTTCGGCCTCGGCCGGCACTTCTGCGTCGGCGCCCTGCTGGCCAAGGCCGAAGTCGAGACCAGCATCAACCAACTCCTCGACGCCTTCCCCGACATGGCGTTCGCCGACGGCGTGGCGCCGCCCGACGCCGGCGTGTTCACCCGCGGACCGCGGCAACTACGGCTGCGCCTGGGCGACCACCGGCGCTGAACGACCCCGTTGCACGCGGGCCGGCCGCACCCGGCGACGCCGCGGAGGATCACGCCTCCGCGGCGCGGGCGTCCGCCCAGGGATCCACCGGGACCACCCCGGTCACCCGGCCCCGCACGTCCAGCAGCCGCCCCATCAGCTTGGTCTGCCGCAGGACCACCGAACGGTCCCGCAGGACCAGCTGCGGCAACCGCTCCCCGAGCTGCGTCTCCAGCCGTTGGACGTCGGCCACGGTGTGCAGCCACACCGTGAACAGCAGGTTCTGCGGACCGGTCACCGAGGAGCACAGCCGGACCTCCGGCAGCGTCAGCAGCACCCGCACCGCCTCCGGCAACCGCTCGGCGGGCACGCTCGCCCACAAGGTCGCGGAGACCGGCCACTCGGTCAGCTCGCGCGCCACCTCGCAGCGCAGTGCCAGATCGTGGTCGGCGAGCAGCCGGCCGACCCGGCGCCGGACCGTGGGCGCGCTCAGCCCGACCGCTCGGCCCAGGGTGACCGCGCTCGCCCGGCCGTCCCGCGACAGCTCGGGCAACAGCGCCCGGTCGGGACCGTCGAGGGGGACCGCGGCACCGGTGCGCGGCGGGGGCGCGGCGGCGGTCCGCAACTGCTCGCTCTGGGCGGCGGTCAGCGCCCGCAGCCGCCACCGGCTGCCCTCGCCGTACAGGCGGGTGGCGATCCCCGCACGGGTGGCGGTCACCCCCGGCAGGGTCGCGATGGTGCCCAGCAGCAGCGCGGAGAGTTCGCCGAGGCCCGGCACGAAGGCGGTGATCAGCAGGTCGCGGCCGCCCGCCATGTGCTCGACGGTCGCGACCTGCGGCACGTCGGCGAGCGCCCGGGCGACCGCGTCCACACTGCCCGACCGGCAGTCGATCTCGATGAACGCGGTGACCAGCCGTTCCAAGAGGCGACGGCCCGGATAGCCGGTCACCCAGGCCAGCCCCGAACGCTCCAGCCGGCTCCAGCGGCGGGCCGCGGTGACCGGGTCGATGCCGAGGACCGGCGCCACGGTCTGCCAGGACGCCCGCGGCGAGATCTGCAGCGCGTGGACCAGCCGCGCGTCGAGACCACCGAGGACACCGGTTTCCTGCATGAGGGCCGCCTTGCTGTGTCTTTCCTGCATTCCCAAGGTATTCCGTTTGCCGCGGTCACGGCGCTGAGCAGCATGTCCTCCCAGCCGGGCAGGCCGCCCGGCACGGACGGTCCGGGGAGTCCCGGGCCCCGTGGGGAAAGAGGTTCGCGATGACTCCAGCGGTCGCCGACGGCGGAACGCAGACCGGAAGGGGCAGCACCCCAAGCACCGGCGAGGACGTCCGCAAGGGCCGCCGCGCGCTGCTCGCCGCGACCGTCGGCGGGGTCGTCGAATCCTTCGACTGGACGCTCTACGCGGTGCTGGCGCCGTTCTTCGCCGCGCAGGTGTTCCCCGGCGACGACCCCGTGACCCAGCTGCTCGGCGCCTACCTCGGCTTCGCGGTCGGCTTCGTCGTCCGGCCGCTCGGCTCGTACCTGATGGGACGGATCGCCGACGCCCGCGGCCGCCGCTTCGGACTGACCCTCAGCATGGCCGTGATCTCGGTGGCGAGCGTGCTGATCGCGGCCCTCCCCACGGCCGCGACGATCGGCGCGGCGGCGCCCGTGCTGCTGGTGGGACTGCGTCTCGTCCAGGGCCTGTCGATGGGCGGCGAGAACCCCAGCGCCGCCGCGTACGTCACCGAGACCGCGCCGCGCTCGGTGCGGTTCCTCTACAGCGCCCTCTCCTACTCCGGCGTGATCATCGGCAACATCCTCTCGTTCGGCGTGCTGACGCTGCTGCTCGGCACCCTCGGCAAGGACGGCGTCACCGGTGGCGGCTGGCGGATCGGCTTCCTGGTGGCGGCCGTGCTGGGACTGCTGGCGCTGTGGATCCGGCGCGGCGCCCAGGAGAGCGAGGAATTCGCCGAACAGGCCGCCCACCGGCCCACCGCCGCCGAGCGGCGCGCCCTGCTGCGCACCCACTCCCGGCAGCTCGCCGCGGTCTTCCTGATCACCCTCGGCGCGACCATCGGCTACTACTTCGGCACCACCTACCTGCCCCAGTACGCGGCGCAGCTGGGCGTCGTCTCGGCCGCCGATTCGGCCGCCGCGATGCTGCTGCCGCTGGTGGCGCTGATCGCCGCGATGGCCGTCGTCGGCCGGCTCGCCGACCGGCTCGGGGCGCTGCGCACCCTGCGCACCGGCCTGGCGCTGCTGACCGTCGCCACCGTGCCGCTGATGACCGCGCTGGCGCACCGGACCCTGCCGATGTGGCTGGTCACCGTCGTCTACCTGCTGCTGATCGCGGCGCCGATCGGGCTGGCGAACGTGCTGTTCGCCCAGCTGTTCCCGGTGGCCGTGCGCGTGGTGGCGATGGGCGTGCCGTTCACCCTCGCCACGGGGCTGTTCGGCGGAACCTTCCCGCTGCTCGCCCAGGCACTCGGTAAGGCCGGGCACCTGACGCTGGTGCCCTGGTGGGCCGCCGGCGCCGCGGCCGTCTCCTTCCTCGGCACCTTCCTGATCCGCCCCCCGACCGACCCCTCCGCCAGCGACTCCATCCCCCCTGCGACCCGTGAGGACCCCGCATGAACCTCCGTGACGACGCCCACGCCCTCTCCGCCGACCTGGTGCACCTGCGGCGCACCCTGCACCGCACGCCCGAGGTCGGCCTGGACCTGCCCCGCACGCAGGAGACCGTGCTGGCCGAACTCGCCGGCCTCCCGTTGGAGGTCACCACCGGCGGGGGACTGAGCTCCGTGACGGCGGTGCTGCGCGGCGCGGCCCCCGGCCCCCTCGTGCTGCTCCGCGGGGACATGGACGCGCTGCCGGTCGCCGAGCGCACCGGCCTGGACTTCGCCGCCGACAACGGCCGCATGCACGCCTGCGGCCACGACCTGCACACCACCATGCTCACCGGCGCCGCCAAGCTGCTCTCCGCCCACCGCGACCGGCTCGCGGGCGACGTGCTCTTCATGTTCCAACCCGGCGAGGAGGGCTTCGACGGCGCCCGGCACATGCTGGCCGAAGGGCTCCTGGACGTCGCCGGGCGCCGACCCGACGCCGCCTACGCCGTGCACGTGATGTCAGCCGGGCTGCCCGGCGGCGTCTTCGGCACCCGCGGTGGCCCGGCCTTGGCCGCGTCCAACGTGCTGCGGGTGACGGTGCGCGGCGCCGGCGGGCACGGCTCGATGCCGCACCGCGCCAAGGACCCGGTGCAGGCCGGCTGCGCCATGGTGACCGCGCTCCAGACGTGGATCACCCGCACCTTCGACGTCTTCGACCCGGTGATCCTCACCGTCGGCACCTTCCACGCCGGCACCCAACAGAACGTCATCCCCGACACCGCGGTCTTCGAGGCGACCGTCCGCAGCTTCTCGGCCGAAGCCCAGGCACGGGTCAAGGACGGCACGGTGGAGGTGTGCCGGGGCATCGCCGCGGCGTACGGCGTCGCGGTGGACGCCGAGTTCGCCGAGCTGTACCCGGTGACCGTCAACGACCACGCGGAGGCCGCATTCGCCGCGGACACGGTCCGCGAGGCCCTCGGCGAGGAGCGCTTCGCCCCGCTGCCGCAGCCGCTGCACGGGTCCGAGGACTTCTCCCGGGTGCTGGCCGAGGTGCCCGGCGCGATGCTCACCCTCGGGGCGCCCCCGGCCGGCGCCGACCCCGAGCGCAGCGCCAACAACCACTCCCCGCTGGCCGAGTTCGACGACGCGGTGCTGGCGGACGGCGCGGCCGTCTACGCGGAACTCGCGGCCCGACGGCTGACGCGTACCCCCTAGGTGCTTGCACCGCCCCGCCGCCCCGGTCACAGTGACAGGGCCCTCGACATCCGCTATGTCCGGTCCGTCCCCGGTGGAGGAATCCCGCATGACGCAGTTCGAGCAGTGGGACATCGTCACCGGGGTGGGACTGACCGCGCTCGGCGTCGCGGCCGGCCGGGCCCTGGACACCGAACGCCCGGACCACCTCGTCAGCGACCCCTACGCCGCTTCCTTCGTGGCGGCCGCCGACCCGCCGGTGCCGGTGCCGCGGCGGCTGGCCGACACCGCGCGGATGCCCGACGTCGCGCGCGACGTGTGGACCTCGATGGCGCAATACCTCGGCGTCCGCTCCCGGTTCTTCGACCGGTTCCTGATGACGGCGGCGGCCGGCGGCGTCCGCCAGGTGGTGGTGCCGGCCGCCGGCCTGGACGCCCGGGCCTTCCGCCTGGACTGGCCGCCGGGCACCGAACTGTTCGAGATCGACCAACCACGGGTGCTGGAGTTCAAGGACGGCGTGCTCGACCGCCTCGGCGCCCGCCCCCGCTGCGCCCGCCACCCGGTCCGGGCCGACCTGCGCGGCGACTGGCCCACGGCGCTCCGGGACGCCGGATTCGACCCCGACCGGGCGACGGCGTGGCTGGCCGAAGGACTGCTGCCGTTCCTGCCCGCCGACGCCGAACGCCGGTTCTTCGACCGGATCGACCGACTGTCCCCGCCCGGCAGCCGGCTGGCCGCCGAACACCTGGCGCCCAGCGTCCGCCCCCTCATCGAGGACCCGGAGTTCCGCGCGGCCGCCCGCCAACTCGGCGTGGACATCGCCGACCTGTGGCACTTCGCCGGCAAGGCGGACCCCGACCGGCAGCTCACCGCCGCCGGCTGGGCCGTGCGGTCCGTCCCGACCTACGAGGTCGCCACCGCGTACGGCCGGGACCTGCACGGTCTGATGGGCCGCACCGCACAACACGGCCGCTTCCTCACCGCCGAGCGATAGCCCGACGGTGAGCAAACGGCGCGCCCGACGACCGGGGGCAGTCGTCAGCCGTCAGACGCGGGCACCGGTGTCCCACCGGTCCCGGCGGGCACCGCGCCGCGCCGGGCGGCGGCCCGACCGCCGCGGCGACGCACCGCCGTCCCGCTCCAGGACGACGGCCAGCGGAGTCGCGGTGAACACCGACGAACACGTCCCGACGACGATGCCGATGAGCAGCGCCAGCGCGAAGTCGGTCAGCGTGTCCCCGCCCAACGCGGCGAGCGCGGCCAGGATGAACACCGCACCCATGCCGGTGTTGACGGTGCGCGGCACGGTCTGCAGCACCGCGGTGTTGGCGAGGTCGGGGAACGGCGTGCCGCGGGCGGCGCGCCGCAGTTCCCGGACCCGGTCGAAGACCACCACCGAGTCGTTGACCGAGTATCCGATGACGGTCAGCAGCGCCGCGAGGAAGACGCCGTCCAGCGGCTTGCCGAGCCAGGCGAAGACCCCCACCAGCACCACGACGTCGTGCGCCATGGCGACCACGGCGGACAGCGCGAACGTCCAGCGGAAGCGCACCGCGAGGTAGCCCAACTGCGCGACGAGGGCCAGCCCGAGGGCCACCAGCGCGCCGCGACGCAGCTCCTCGCCCAGGCTCGGGCCGATCAGCTCGTCGCGCACCTTCTGCGCCCCGCCGCCGAGTTCGTCGACGACCCGGCCCGCCGCGGTCAGCTCCGCCGCGGAGAGCCGTTCGGTGCGCACCGTCAGGGTGCGGTCGCCGGAGGTGGAGACCTGGGCCCGGTCCAGGCCCGCCGTGCCGAGCGCGGCGCGGGCCCGCTCGGCGTCGACCGGCCGGGTGGTGGTGTACTCGACCATCCGGCCCCCGGTGAACTCCACGCCGTAGTCGAGGCCGCGGACGGCGATCCCGGACCCGGCCAGGAGCAGTGCGGCACCGCTCAGCGCCAGCCAGCGGCGCCGGTGGCGCATCAGGTCCGGGCGGCGCCGGGAGAGCCAGGACCGGACCCGCCCGAGGCCGGCCAGACCGGTCAGCCCAGGGCGCCGCCGGACCGGCCGCAGCGCGATCGCGCACTCCGCCAGCACCCGGGTGACCAGCAACGCGCTGACCATCGAGGCGGCCACCCCGATGCACAGGGTGACGCCGAAGCCGCGCACCGGCCCGGACGCGAAGAAGAACAGCAGCACCGCGGCGATCAGGGTGGTGACGTTGGAGTCGGCGATGGCGCTGAACGCGTTGCGGAAGCCGGCGGCCAGCGCGCTGCGCAGGGTGCGCGGACGGGCGCCCGGCCCCGCCGCGTACTCCTCGCGGGCCCGTTCGAAGACCAGCACGTTGGCGTCCACGGCCATCCCGATCGCCAGGACGAACCCGGCGAGGCCGGGGAGGGTGAGGGTGGCGCCCAGGGCCAGCAGCGCCGCGTAGGAGATCAGCGCGTAGCAGGCCAGCGCCAGCGTGGCGAGCGCGCCGAGCAGACGGTAGACGACGGTGATGAACACGGCCGTCAACGCGACCCCGATGACCGCGGCCTGGGCGCTGGAGGTGAGGGCCAGTGCGCCGAGCGTCGGGCCGACCGCCCGCTGCTCGACGATGTCCACCGGCACCGGCAGCGCCCCGCCGTTGATCAGCAGCGCCAGCTCCTGCGCCGCGTGCTGGTCGAAGCCGCCGGTGATCCGGGTCGTCCCCCCGGTGATGCCGACGCCGCACGCCACGGACGACTCGACCTGCGGCGACGAGATGACCTTGCGGTCCAGGACGATCGCGGCGCGGCGGGCCGGATCGTGGGGTGCGGCGCAGGCCGCCTTGCCGGTCAGCTGGGCCCAGGCGCGTTCCCCGGCACCGTGCAGGCTGAGGCCGACGAACCAGCCGCTGCCGTCCTGGCCGTCGAACTCGGCCGCCGCGCGCCGCACTTCGGCACCGGTCAGGGCGGCGGGACCGAGCCGCAGCGGCGTGCCCGAGTCGTCGGGCAGGACGGTGGCGCCGTCGGCGGGGGCGGTGCGGTCGGTGTCGGTGCCGGGGGTGGCTGTGCCCAGGACCGGATGGATGGTGAGTTGGGCGGTGCGGCCGAGGACTTCGGCCGCCTCGTCGGGATCGTCGAGGCCGGGCAGTTCCACCAGGATGCGGTGGTCACCGGCGCGGGAGAGGTTCGGTTCGCTCACCCCGAGGGCGTCCACGCGGCGGCGGAGCACCTCCAGGGTGCGGTCGGTGGCTTCCCGGTCGGCCTCGGCGGTCGGGGAGTCACGGGTTTGCAGTACGAGTTGGGTGCCGCCGCGCAGGTCGAGACCGAGCCGTGCGGGCTGGGTCAGCGCGAGGAACGTGGAGAGGGCAAGGATCGCGAGCGCGAACAGCGCCCGCACCCTCGTGGCGCGGGTCACAATGCCTCCAGCAGGCATGGGCGGGCCGCGGGTGCGGCCCCGTTGGTTGGCTGTGCGAGGGAGCTGGAGGCTGGGGCGGGGCCCGGTCCCGGCACCGGCCGGCGTAGCGGAGCGAGTCGGCCACGACGGCGCCGGGCGGCGCCGGGCGGTGCGTGCGGTGCGACGGCCGGGCGCCCTGATGCGCGGGCACGGTGCCGGGCGCCGGCGCGGGGGCCGGCAGGTGACGGGTCGTCGGCCCGATGAAGTGGGGCGGCCCGTGGTCGGCGGTGTCCCGGGACGCCGTGTGGTGCGCGCAGGCCGCGGTGGAAGGAGCACCGGCCCGTTCCGCGGCCGCGGCGTCGCCGGCCCCCGGTACGAGCACCGCGAGCACCGCGAGGAAGGCGAGCAGGACGGATCGGCGCCGCCGCGCCACATGAGCACACACAGTACGCAAACCCTCCCTTAGCGACACTCTGCCATGTCCGTCGCCCGCGCCGCCCGGCAGGGCCGGCTCCGGCGCCTGGCACGGGCGGCCACCGCCCCTTCGGCATGACGGTGCGGCCCTCGTCAACGCACTAGGGTGGGCACGGAAGTTGCGGGGGGACGCACGACGGCACGAAGGAAAGGTGGCCCGCGCATGGCAGTGTCGGAGGACTGGATGGGGGCGCCGCCCCCGGAGCCCGTGGAACTCCATACGGACCGGCCGCACGCCGCCCGGGTCTACGACGTCCTGCTCGGCGGCAAGACCAACTACCCGGCGGACCGGGAGGCGGCGGAGCAGACCCTCACGGCGCTGCCCAACGCCGGCGCGATCGCCCGTCAGAACCGCGCCTTCATGCAGCGGGCCGCCCGCTACCTGGCGACCGAGGCCGGCATCCGCCAGTTCCTGGACATCGGCACCGGCATACCGACCTCGCCCAACCTCCACGAGATCGTCCAGGCGACGGCGCCGCAGGCCCACGTCGTCTACGCCGACAACGATCCGATCGTGCTGGCGCACTCACGCGCCCTGCACACCAGCCGTCCCGAGGGCCGCACCGCCTACATACAGGCCGACCTCTGCCAGCCCCGCGCGATCCTGCGGAACCGGATCCTGCGCGAAACCCTCGACCTCAGCCGGCCGGTGGCCCTCACGCTGATAGCCGTGCTGCACTGGCTCCCGACGGACTGCGACCCCTACGACGTCGTCCGGGACCTGATGGCGGAGTTCGCCCCGGGCAGCTTCCTGGCCCTGACGTACGTCACCGCCGACTTCGAGCCGCAGGCCCTCCAAGAGGTCTCGGACAACTTCGAGGCCAAGGGCTCGCACGTGAACGCGCGGAGCAAGGGCGAGGTGTTGCGCTTCTTCGACGGCCTGGAGTTGGTCGACCCGGGCCTGACGGCGGTCCACCGTTGGCGCCCGGACCACGTCGAAGTGGGCACCGGCGCCTGGTCCGACGCGGACATCCCGCTGTACGCCGGGCTCGGCCGCAAGGGCTGACCGGCCCACGGAAGCAGGCCCCCGGCGCGACGGCGCCGGGGGCCGCAGTTCATTCCGCCGCCGGGAGCGCCGCCCAGACGGCCTTGCCGGCCGCGGTCGGGGTGGTCCATCCCCAGGACGAGCTGAGGCAGTCGATGATGTGCAGCCCGCGCCCGCTCTGGGCGAAGAAGTCGGGCTCCCGCAGCACCGGGACGTCCGGACTGTGGTCGCAGACCGTGCACAGGACGAGGTCCCGGCAGCGCAGCAACCCCATCCAGAGCTGATGCGGTGCGGTCGCCCCGCGGGGCTGTCCGTCGGGTTTGGCGAGCCCGTACCGCAGGGCGTTGGAGAGCAGCTCCGAGACGACCAGGGCGGCGTTGTCCACGAGGGGTTTGAGGTTCCAGCCGTCGAGGGTGGCTCCGGTGAACCGGCGGGCCTCCGAGGCTGCCTTGCCGTCCGCCGAGAGGGCGCGGGCGGCGAGCCCGGCGGGCCGGATCGCACGGTCGTCGAGCCGGATGTCGCGCGGGGCGTGGGCGAGCCAACGGCTGAGGGGCTGGGTGGGGAAGAGGGCGGCAGGTGGTCCTGCCGGGTGGGTTGTCATCACGAACTCCGTGGCGCCTCTCAGACCTTCGTCACGAACGGGTGATTCGGCTCCCACTATCCCCGGCCGCTGCTGGCGCTGCAAGTGCATCTGCAATTACATTCGAGACGAACGCAATTGCATCGGTAAGTGCATCCGCCCGTGCGGCTGCACGTGATGCCTGGTCAGACGCGTGTGCGCGGAGCAAGGGAGTGGCGGGATGGAGCAGTTCGACAACGGTGTGGCCGCGGGCCTGATCGAGGGCGCGGTCTGGCGGAAGAGCCGGCGCAGTGCGCCCGGGGGCGACTGCGTCGAGGTCGCCGCGCTGGCCGACGGCGGTTTCGCGGTCCGCAACTCCCGCGACCCGCAGGGCCCGGCGCTCATCTACACCCAGGCGGAGATGGCGGCGTTCGTCGGCGGCGCAAAGGACGGCGACTTCGACGCGATGCTGGGCTGAGCGGCCGCGGAACGGGCCCGCCGGCACACGGGCCCGTCCTCACGCGCATCGTTGGCGCATTTCTGTACCTGACGGCCGGTAAGTGCGACACTGGGGGTATCAACACTGTCGCTCACGGGAGTTGGGATGACCGCGATGAGCCGGCCGGAAGGCGAGCTGTCGATAGCGCGATACCTGCAGGAGCCGCAGGTGGGCCCCACGGCCGCGCGCATCGTGCTGGGAGCGCAGCTCCGGAAACTGCGGGTCGGCGCCGGGATCTCACGTGAGGCCGCCGGCACGGCGATCCGTGGTTCCCACGCCAAGATCACCCGACTCGAACGGGGCCAGGTCGGCTTCAAGAGACCCGATTTGGTCGACCTTCTGACGCTTTATCAGGTGCTCGACCCGGAACGCCGGGACGACTACTTCGCCCTGGCGGATCAGGCCAACTCCTCCGGCTGGTGGCACGAGTACAGCGACGTCCTGGAGGACTGGTTCGAACTCCACCTCGGCCTGGAGGAAGCCGCCGCGCTGATCCGGACCTACCAGGTGCAGTTCCTGCCCGGACTGCTACAGACCGAGGAGTACGCCCACGCCGTCACCCGCATCGGCTACCCCAACGCACCGCAGACCAAGGTGGACCGCCTGGTCGCGCTGCGGATGGACCGCCAGCGGCTGCTGACCAGGACGGACGCCCCGCGGCTGTGGGCAGTGGTCGACGAGGCGGTGCTGCGCCGTCCGTTCGGCGGCCGCGAGGTGATGGCGGCCCAGCTGCGGTCCCTGCTCAAGGCGGTGGAGATGCCGAACGTCACGCTCCAGATCGCCCCGTTCAGCGTGGGCGCGAACGCGGCGGCCGGCGCCCCCTTCAGCATCCTGCGGTTCGCCGAACCGGAACTCCCCGACAAGGTCTACCTGGAGCAGCTGACCAGCGCCCTCTACCTGGACAAGCAGGAGTCCGTCGACCAGTACACCGCGGTCATGGACCGGCTGTGCACCGAGGCCAACACCCCCTCGGAGACCGCTGACTTCCTCACCCGGCTGATCGACGACCTCGGCTGATCGAGGACCTTGGCTGAGCGACGGGTCGGCCGACCGGACCTCCGCGACGGGGAACCAGGCGGTCGTCGCAGCGCACCCCGCGCCCGGATCACCCGCGCCCGCCCAGGAAGCCGTACCACTCCTCCAACCGGTCGGCCACCGCCGCGAGCGAGAACTCCGCGGCGACCGCGACCCGGCCGGCGGCCGCCCGTCGGGCCCGCAGCGCCGCGTCGTCCAGGAGCTCCAGCACCGCCCCGGCCAGTTGCTCCGGCGAACCGTCGGTCACCGCCGCGGCGTCGTGCCGTCGCAGCGCGGCGGCGATCCCGCAGCGGTCCGTGCAGACCACCGGAGTGCCCACCGTCAGCGACTCCAACACGCTCATCGGGAACGGCTCGTCGATGCCGGGCAGGACGTACACGGTGGCCCGCGCCAGGCGCCGCACCGCCGCATCGTGGTCCAACGCGCCGCCGTAGGCCACCACCCCGCCCAACCCCTCGTCGGCGACCGTCAGCCGGACCTCGGCCAACCGCCCCTCGTCCGCGCCGTGGACCGGGAACGTCACCTCCGGCCGCTTGGCGTGCACCAACGCCGCCATCCGCACGAACGCCTCCGGCCGCTTCCGGGCCTGGAGGCGGGCCAGGAACAGCACCTCGGTCGGCTGCCGCTCCGCAGCCGCCCCGCGCGCCGGCGCCCGCACCCCGTTGGGCATCCGGACCAGGCGCGGTCCGCCCGGCCCGAGCACCTCCCGCAGTTCGGCCTCCTCCGCGTCGGTCAGCACCAGCACCGCCGCGGCGCGCCGCAGCAGCGGGACGAAGCACCGGTCGAAGGACCTGGCCAGCACCGCACGGCCGGGCCGGACCGCGCCGTGCGTCTGTACCAGGAACGGGCGCCGGCGCACCGCTGCCGCCGCGAGCGCCGCCAGCGACACCAGGTTGCGCCCGGCGTGCAGGTGGAGCACGTCGGCCCGGCCGGCCAGCCGCCACAACAGCGGCAGCAGCCCCAGGTGGAACAGCCCCGGCAAGCCCCGCCCCGGGACGAAGGCGCGGGCGCGTCGGGCGTGCAGCGGCACCCCGTCCACGGTGCGCGGCGGCGCGCCGCGACCCCGCCACAGGGCGACCAGCCCGACCTCGTGGCCGCGCCCGGCCAGTTCGCCGAGCTGCGCCGTGGCCACGCCGACGGGACCGTCGTGCGCGCCGTCATCACCGACCAGCGGGACCACGTGGACGATCCTCATCGGACGCCTCCCGCGGTGTGCACGGTGCCCGCAGGCCCGTCACGGTGCGCGACCCGCTCCGCCGTGGCCCAGGCCGCACCGACCGGCACCGCGGCAGCTTCGAACAACCCCATGGCCCCCCACTCGGTCGTCCCCAAGACCGGCGCGGTCGGCCCCCCCCCGGAACGCGACCGCCGCCGTATTGGAGCTGAACGTAGAGCACGTTGCGCCCAACGGCTGCCGAATTCCTAATTTGAGGGTTCTTGTGGCTTGTTGTTGGCAAGTGTGCCGTGCCGTTACGCGCGTTCGTCGGTGCGGTCAGGTGCCGAAGCGCAGCCGTCCGGGGCCCTCCCCGCGCAGGTCACAGGCCCTGCGTGCGGCTCGTGCGGACACCCACCGGAGGGGCGCGCCCACCCCGGGACGGGCGGGGCCTCGGCCGCGGGATTGACTACTTCGCGCGCTTGCACCCGGGCAACCACCGCACCGAACCGGTCGCCCCGCGGAACGTGGCCCGGATCACAACGTCGTGTGCCGGACGCTCGGAATGCCACCCCCGCCGGGGCGGTTGGTGACTACACGCAAGCACCGCACACACCCGTACCAACCGGTACTTATGAGGAGTTCCCCGTGACCGTCACCGCGTCCGCAGCCTCCCGCGCGGCCGAGATCCTCTCCCGGCCCGTCGCACTGAACGGCCTGACCGTTCCGAACCGCATCGCGATGGCGCCGATGACGCGCATGTTCTCCCCGAACGGCGTCCCCGGTGAAGACGTGCGCTCCTACTACGCCCGGCGCGCCGCCGCGGGGGTGGGCCTGATCATCACCGAGGGCACCTACGTCGGCCACGCATCGGCCGGGCAGAGCGACCGGGTGCCGCGGTTCCACGGGGACGAGCAGCTGGCCGGCTGGGCGAAGGTCGCCGAGGCCGTGCACGAGGCGGGCGGCACCATCGTGCCGCAGCTGTGGCACATCGGCATGGTGCGCCAGCAGGGCGAACCGCCCTTCGCCGACGCCCCCGCCGTCGGCCCCTCCGGCATCCGCGTCGACGGCACCGAGGGCACCGGCCGGGCGATGACCCGGCGCGACCTGGACGACGTCATCGGCGCCTTCGCGGAGGCCGCCGCGGCCGCCGAGCGCATCGGCTTCGACGGCATCGAACTGCACGGCGCCCACGGCTACCTCCTGGACCAGTTCCTGTGGGACCGCACCAACCGCCGCACCGACGCGTACGGCGGCGACCCCGTGGCCCGCACCAAGTTCGCCGCCGAGGTCGTGGCCGCGGTCCGGGCGACCGTCTCGCCCGACTTCCCGGTGATCTTCCGCTACTCGCAGTGGAAGCAGGAGGCGTACGACGCGCGGCTGGCCGAGACCCCCGAGGAGCTGGAGGCGATCCTGGCCCCGCTCGCCGCGGCCGGCGTCGACGCCTTCCACGCCTCCACCCGCCGCTACTGGCGCCCGGAGTTCGACGGCTCGGACCTGAACCTCGCCGGATGGACCAAGAAGCTCACCGGCCGGCCCACCATCACCGTCGGCTCGGTCGGCCTCGACGGCGACTTCGAGCGCGCCTTCCAGGGCGAGGGCGCCCCGGTACAGGGCATCGACGACCTCCTGGACCGCCTGGAGCGCGACGAGTTCGACCTGGTCGCCGTCGGACGCGCCCTGCTCCAGGACCCGCAGTGGGCCGCGAAGGTGCTCGGCAACCGCACCGAGGAACTCCAGCCGTACGACGCCAAGGCGCTCAAGTCCCTGAGCTAGCCGGCCCCGGGCCGGGCACCCACCCCGTGCCACGACCTGCGCGCCACCCCTGGGGGGCCGCAGGGCGGGGCACGGGGCGGGCGCCCGGTCAGGTCAGCTCGTCGGCGAGCAGGTCCATGAGCAGCGCGTCCTGCCAGCGGCCCGTCCGGTGGTCGCGCCCGTACGCCCGCATGACGCCCACGGGCCGGAACCCGACCTTGCGGTAGCTGCGGATCGCCGCGGTGTTGGCGGCTGCGGGGTCGATGGTCAGCCGGTGGTGGCCGCGTTCGGTCACCAGCCACCGGGCCAGCGTGCGCACCGCGTCGGTGCCCAGTCCCCTGCCGTGATGACGCGCCGTCAGGAAGACGTCGATGCCGGCACGGTGGAATTCGGGGTCGGTCTCCTCGTCGAACTGGATCGCTCCGACGACCTCCCCCTCGAAGACGATGGCGAGCATGCCCGCGAAGTCCGCCGGAGGCGACCACCACGCCGCCACCTCCGGCTCCCGCACGATCCGGTCGAGCACCGCACCCTCGCCGTCCACCACCGGTCGCAATACGACGTCGTCCCCGCGCAGCTCCATGCCCCCATCATCCCCCAGGGGGTGGTCACGCCCGGCGCTCGCACGACCTCGTGCAACGAGCGAACCTGACGGCGGACGTTCTTATTACAGTGGCGACGTCACTTACTGACGATCTACGGACCAAGTGAGGTATTCGCCAACCATGTCGACCGAAACGTTTGAGTTCCAGGTAGAGGCCCGTCAGCTGCTCCAGCTGATGATCCACTCGATCTACTCGAACAAGGACGTCTTCCTCCGTGAACTCGTCTCCAACGCCTCCGACGCCTTGGACAAGCTGCGCCTGGCCGCGCTGCGGGACGACGCTCTCGACGCCGACGTCTCCGACTTGCACATCGAGCTTGAGATCGACAAGGGCGCCCGTACGCTCACCGTCCGGGACAACGGCATCGGCATGTCGTACGACGAGGTCGGACAGCTCATCGGCACGATCGCCAACTCGGGGACCGCCGAATTCCTCCGGGAGCTGAAGGAGGCGAAGGACGCGGCCGGTGCGGAGGGGCTGATCGGCCAGTTCGGCGTCGGCTTCTACTCCGGCTTCATGGTGGCGGACGAGGTCACCCTGCTGACCCGGCGCGCGGGCGAGAAGAAGGGCACCCGCTGGTCGTCCCGCGGCGAGGGCACCTACACCCTGCAGGAGGTCGACGAGGCCCCGCAGGGCACCTCGGTGACGCTGCACCTCAAGCCGGCCGACCCCACCAACCAACTGCACGACTACACCGCGGACTGGAAGATCAAGGAGATCGTCAAGCGGTACTCGGACTTCATCACCTGGCCGGTCAAGCTCGTCGGGGAGGCGCCGGCCGAGGACGACGGACCGGCCGAGCCCGAGACGCTCAACTCGATGAAGGCGCTGTGGGCGCGTTCCCGCGACGAGGTGTCCGAGGACGAGTACCACGAGCTGTACAAGCACATCAGCCACGACTGGCGCGACCCGCTGGAGACCGTCCAGCTCCAGGCCGAGGGGACCTTCGAGTACCAGGCCCTGCTGTTCGTCCCGTCGCACGCCCCGCACGACCTGTTCACGCAGAACGCCGCGCGCGGGCTCCAGCTGTACGTCAAGCGCGTCTTCATCATGGACGACTGCGAGGCGCTGCTGCCGCCGTACCTCCGCTTCGTCAAGGGCGTGGTCGACGCGCAGGACCTCTCGCTCAACGTGTCCCGCGAGATCCTCCAGCAGGACCGGCACATCCTGATGATGCAGCGGCGGCTGACGAAGAAGGTGCTGTCGTCGGTCAAGGCCATGATGGCCGACGAGGGCGACCGCTACGGCACGTTCTGGCGGGAGTTCGGCGCGGTGCTGAAGGAGGGGCTGGTCTCCGACTCCGACAACCGCGACGCCCTGCTCGCGGTCGCGTCGTTCGCGACCACGCACGGCGAGGACGAGTCCGTCACCCTGGAGCAGTACGTGGAGCGGATGGGGGAGGGGCAGGAGGACATCTACTTCATCACCGGCGAGTCCCGGCAGAGCATCGACAACTCCCCGCACGTGGAGGCGTTCCGCGAGCGGGGCATCGAGGTGCTCCTGCTCACCGACCCGGTCGACGAGGTCTGGGTCGACGTGGTGGGGGAGTTCCAGGGCAAGCGCCTCCAGTCGATCGCCAAGGGCGAGATCGACCTCGGCGCCAAGGACGACGCGGAGTCCGAGGGCGAGCGGGAGAAGCGGGCCGAGGAGTACGCGGGCCTGCTCGGCTGGATGGGCGAGCAACTCGCCGAGGACGTCAAGGAGGTGCGGCTGTCGTCGCGCCTGACGGTGTCGCCGGCCTGCATCGTCGCGGACGCCGACGCCATGACGCCGGCGCTGGAGAACATGTACCGGGCCATGGGACAGGAGGTGCCGCGCACCAAGCGCATCCTGGAACTCAACCCCGACCACCAGCTGGTGAAGGGCCTGAACCAGGCGTACGGGGAGCGCGAGGACCGCACCGACCTCACCGAGAACGCCGAACTGCTGTACTCCTTGGCGGTCTTGGCGGAGGGCGGCCGCCCCACCGACCCCGCACGCTTCGTGAAGGTGGTGGCGGACCGCCTGGGCCGCTCCCTCTGACCGTCCGCCGTTCCGCGGCCGAGGGGTGAGAGCGTCCGCCGGTAGGCGTCCGGCAGCGGTGACCGGTGCACCGCTGCCTGGCCTACTGGCGGACGCTCCGTCATGCGTGGGGACCGGCGGCTACCCCATGCTCTTGGCGCCGTCCAGGGACTCGCGGAGGATGTCCGCGTGGCCGGCGTGCTGCGCGGTCTCGGCGATGATGTGCATCAACACCCGACGGGCCGACCAGTGCGCGTCAGCCTGGAACCAGGGGGCCTTGGGCAGCGGCCACGAAGCGTCCAGGTCGGGCAGGGTGGCGACCAACTCGTCAGTCCGGCGGGCCACTTCCTCGTAGGCGGCCAACACGCCGGCCAGCGTCTCGCCGGGCAGCAGTCGGAACTCCTCGGCCCGACGCTCCCAGTCGGCGGCGGTCATCGCCGTGAAGTCGGGCATCACCGAGGGGCCGTGCTGGATGAACTCCACCCAGCTGCGTTCGGCCGAGGTGACGTGCTTGATCAGGCCGCCCAGGCACAACTCGCTGGCGCCGGTCCGCCGGCCGGCCTGCTCGTCGGTGAGGTCACGGGTGGTGAAGCGCAGGAAGTGTCGTTGCTTGGCCAGTGCCGCCAACCACTCGGCGCGCTCGCCGGTGACCGCGGGTGCTTCGGTCGGGTGCTCGGTGGTCGATTCGTCGCCAGTCATGGACTCCGCCTCTCGGTGTTGCCTGTTCCATCGGTGAGGAGAACGCTAGGCGGCATGGCGGACAGTGGCTGTCCTAGATCGGAACCGGGGGGCCGCGGATCGGGTTCCGCGCGCCGATCCCGCCGCCCCGACGCGACACGCGCCCGACATCAATCCGTCACGCCCGACCGGGAATGGCGGCCCAACGTGCCGCGTTCTCAAAGGGCATGACTGTTGGAGTTTCCCTCAACCCGATCGACCCGACGAATCAGATCGACGCGAGCGTGCAACTCGCCAAGGAGGCGGCGGCCGCCGGACTGCGGTCCGCCTGGTTCGGCCAGACCTTCGGCGCCGACTCGCCCCAGCTCGCCGCGCTCGTCGGGCGCGAGGTGCCCGAGCTACAGGTGGGCACGTCCGCCATCCCCGTCTTCGGGCGGCACCCGCTCGTCGTCTCCAGCCAGGCCCAGACCGCACAGGCGGCCACGCACGGCCGCTACCACCTCGGACTCGCGCTCGGCACCAAGCTCCTGACCGAGAACGGCTTCGGCATCCCCTTCGAACGACCCGTCGCCCGACTCCGCGAATTCCTCACCGCAGTACGGCAGTTGACCGAAACGGGCAGTGCGGACTACCACGGCGAGCTCCTCACCGCGACCACGCCGATCCCCGCCCGGGTGCCCGGCGCGGAGTCCGGCGTCCCGCTGCTGGTCGCGGCCATGGGCCCGCAGGCGCTACGGGCCAGCGGGGAACTCGCCGACGGGATCCTGCCCTACCTCGCCGGGCCCCGCGCCCTCGGCGAGCACATCGTCCCGGCCCTCACCGCGGCCGCCGAGGCCGCCGGTCGCCCGGCCCCACGGATCGTGGCACTCGTCCACGGCGTGGTCACCGACGACGTCGAAGCGGTCCGCAGCACCTTCACCGAGACGCTCGCGTTCTACGAGCAGATCCCCTCCTACGCACGGGTCATCGGGCTGTCCGGCGGCCGGCGGGCGGTCGACGTCGCGGTCATCGGCGACGAGAAGAAGGTGGCCGCCGAGGTGCAGCGCTACCGCGACGCCGGCGCCACCGAGGTGGTCTTCTCGGGGACGGAGGTCAACGGCGCCGCCGACCGGCGCCGCACCTGGGAACTCCTGGGGCAGCTGGCGGGCTGACCGGACGGGTCGCCGGGGAAAGCCGGATGCACCGACCGGCGGCCGGCCGTTACCCTGTCCGCATGTCTACGCCCCGCATTTCCTAGCCGAGGACCCGCTTCCACGCCAGAAGTGTGTCCTCGTGCTTATTCGGAGCGTTACATCATGATCACCGTTCGTGGCGTCGAGCTGCGCGCCGGCGCCCGCCTGCTGCTGTCCGACGTGTCCTTCACCGTCTCTCCCGGCGACCGGGTCGGCCTGGTCGGCCGCAACGGCGCGGGCAAGACCACCCTGCTGACCGCCCTCGCCGGACGGGCCGAACCCGCCGCCGGGACCCTCACCCGCACCGGCCCCCTCGGCTACCTCGCCCAGGACTCCCGCGCCGCCGACCCGGCCCAGCGCGTCCTCGACCGGATCCTGTCCGCCCGTGGCCTGGACGCCGCCCTCCAGCGCCTGCGCGCAGCCGAGTCCGCGATGGCCGACGCCGCCGACCCCCAGGGGCTGGAGCGCGCGATGGCCGCCTACGCCCGGGCGGAGGCCGCCTTCCAGGCCGGCGGCGGCTACCCGGCGGAGGCCGAGGCCGCCCGGGTCGCGGCCGGCCTCGGCCTCCCGGAGCGGGTACTGACCGGACCCGTCGGCGCGCTCTCCGGAGGCCAGCGGCGCCGGGTCGAGCTGGCCCGCATCCTCTTCGCCGGGCACGGCGGCACGCTGCTGCTGGACGAGCCCACCAACCACCTCGACGCCGACTCCGTCGGCTGGCTCCGCGGCTTCCTTCGGGCGCACCGGGGCGGCCTGGTCGTGATCAGTCACGACACCGCACTGCTGGCGGACGTCGTCAACCGCGTCTTCCACCTCGACGCCACCCGCGCGGCCATCGACCAGCACAACACCGGCTGGACCGGCTACCTCGCCCAGCGCGCGGCGGACGCCCGGCGCCGCACCCGCGAGCGGGCCAACGCCGAGCGCAAGGCCGCGTCCCTGCACGCCCAGGCGGACAAGATGAAGGCCCGCTCCGCCACCGCCGTCATGGCCAAGAGCATGGCCCGCCGCGCCGACCGGATGCTCGCCGAGCTGGAACCGGTCCGGCGGACCGAGAAGGCGGCCCGGATCCGACTGCCCGAACCGCACCCCTGCGGCCGGATGCCGCTCGGTGCGATCGGCCTCACCAAGTCCTACGGCGACCACCCGGTCCTCACCGGGGTCGACCTCGCCGTGGACCGGGGCAGCCGCCTGGTGATCCTCGGCCTCAACGGCGCTGGCAAGACCACGTTGCTGCGGCTCCTCGCCGGTGCGGAGAGCCCGGACGCCGGCCGCGTGGTGCACGGCCAAGGGCTGCGCCTGGGCTACTTCGCCCAGGAGCACGACACCCTCGACGGTGCCCGGACGGTCCGGGAGAACCTGGCCGCGGTCGCCCCGCACCTCACCGACCAGGACGCCCGGCGCGTGCTGGGCGCGTTCCTGTTCTCCGGAGACGACGCCGACAAGCCCGCCGGTGTCCTCTCCGGAGGGGAGAAGACCCGCCTGGCGCTGGCCGGACTGGTCCACTCGGGAGCCAACGTGCTGCTCCTCGACGAGCCGACCAACAACCTCGACCCGACCTCCCGGGACGAGGTGCTGGCGGCGGTCGGTCGCTATCCCGGCGCGATCGTGATGGTCACCCACGACGAGGGTGCCCTGGACGCCCTGCGCCCCGACCGCGTGCTGCTCCTGCCGGGCGCGGACGAGGACCTGTGGAGCGAGGAGTACCGCGACCTGGTGGCCCTCGCCTGAGCGAGCCGGGGCGCGCCGGACCGGCGCGGGTGATCCGGCCCGATGACGGCGCTGGTTCCCGGGCCCGCGCCGTGGTGGCGGCCGGGGCCCGGGAACCAGCCGCTCACGTCACGACGTCGGCGTGGCCGTCGGCGTCGGGTAGGCCGTGGTGGCGGCGGACGACACCTGGCGGGCCTCCTTGGCCACCAGGGCGGCCAGCTTCGCCGGGGTCAACTTGGTGGCCGGGTCGGCGAGCGTCTGCCCGTTGACCTGCACGACCGGGACCGGGCCCAGGCCCGCGGCGGCGTAGTCCTCCTGGGACTTCTTCGCCCATCCCTGGCGCGTGCCGCGTTCCAGGCACAGGTTGAACGTGTCGTGCTGGATCTTCCCGGCCTTCTTCGCGATCTGCTTCAGGAGCTTGGGGTCCTTCAGGCCGTCGGTCTGCGGCGCCGGCTGCTGCTTCCAGAGCTGGTCCATGAAGGGGCCGAAGCGGCCCTGGTCCTGGGCGCAGGCGGCCGCGGCGGCGGCCTCCTGCGCGCCGGTGCCCCCGTACTGCCGGTCGCTCTGGGTGACCAGTCGGTAGTCGATCTGGACCTGCCCGGACGCCAGGAGCTGCGCGAATGTGGTGGCGTACTTCTGCGCGAAGTCGCGCGACTGCGGGCTGCGCGGGTCCTCGTACACCGTCATGGTGACCGGCACGGTCGGCTTGACGGGCAGGGACAGCTTCGTGGCGGCCGACGTGCCCACGGCGCCGGAGGGCGGCTCGAACGCGGTCGCCTCGCCGGCCCGGGAGAACTGGCCGATCACGACGGCCGCCCCGCACACCACGGCGAGGCCGACCCCGGCCACCACGTAATTGCGCCAGTGGCCGCCGGAGCCCTTCTTCGTCGCGTCGCCGTTGTTCTTGTTCCCTGCGGAGGCCACCATGCGCACCCTTTCACCAGGCAGTTCTCTGTGCTTGCCGACGGCGCCGTTCGCCGCGCCGGGCCGTCCTCAGCCGTCTCCGCGGGGTGCGGACCACGGCTGTGGCACGCACAGTGTGGCAGCATCCGCGCGCTACCCCCGGCTCGGGGCCCGCGCTGGGCTGCTTCCGGCCGGCACGCCGGCACCGCAGGACGCAGCAGTGCGCGAAAGCCTACGGAGAGCGAGCGGCCCGCCGGCGCCGGGGAGGCCGGCGGAGGCGCCAGACCGGCCGGTCGGTCTGGCGCGGGTCAGCTCCCGGGCGGCGACCAGACGTAGGGCGTGGTGGTGGTGATGGGGAGGAAGCCCAGCCGTTGCAGGATGGGGGCGCTGTCGGCGGACGCGTCGACCTGGAGGTACCGGACGCCGCGGGCCACGGCGAGTTCGGCGCGGGCGGCGACCAGCGCACGGTAGATCCCGCGGCCGCGCCAGGCCGGCCGGGTCGAACCGCCCCACAGGCTGGCGAACTCGGTGCCCTCCCGGAAGACCAACCACGCCGCGCAGACCACCTCGCCGCCGGCCTCCGCCACCAGGACGACGATCTCCTCCTCCGCCGCCGCGATGCGGGCGCTCAGGTCCTCGGCGAGCCAGCTCCAGTCCTGGCCCCATACCGCCGACTCCATGGCGGCGATGCGGTGCAGGTCGATGTCGGCGGTCACCCGCCGCAGCGCGACACCGGCCGGCAGGACGGGAGCGCCGGCCAGCTGCTCGGTCCGGCCGACGAGCACCGTCTCCGGTTCCTCGGGGACGAAGCCCGCGGCACGGAGCCGGTCCGTGAGGTCCGCCGGCCGGTCGTGCCCGCGGGTCTTCCACTCCACCGCCTCGCCGCGGGCGGCGAAGCGGTCGCGCTGGCGGGCGATCAGCCGGTCCAACTCGGCACCGCGCAGGCCGACGTCCGGCGGTGCGCTGACGAAGCCGCGGAACTGCCCGACGACCCGCAGCACCGGGCCGTCCTGCTCGTAGGCGACCCCGTCGGGCGGCGTCGGAGGTACTCCCCGCATCTGCTCGTCGTAGGCCGCGAGCAAGCCGTCGATGTCCGTCACGCACCCGACATTACTGAGCGGTGGCAACTGGTTTTCCGGGCCGAACCGCGCCCCGGCCCCGCGACCGCCGCGCCTATCGTCACCCGTGCCCCGGCCGACCGGCCGGCCCCACCAGAGAGGTACGACCATGACCTTCACCCTGACCACGGACACCATGACGGTGCGGGGCCGGCGACTGGCCTACGCGGATGCCGGCGGACCGGGCACGCCGGTGCTGGCCCTGCACGGGCACTTCGGCCGGGCCAGGGCGTTCGCCGCCCTGGCCGCCGCCCTGGCACCGGAGTTCCGCGTCGTCGCCCTGGAACAACGCGGCCACGGCCTCAGCGCTCGCGACGACGACGTGTCCCCGGACGCGTACGTGGCCGACGCCGCCGCCTTCGTACGGGCCTTGGAGCTGGGACCGCTGCCGGTGCTCGGCCATTCGATGGGCGGGGTCGTGGCGTTCCGGCTGGCCGCGCACCATCCGGAACTGGTCCGGGCGCTGATCGTCGAGGAGGGCGGTGCGCTCAACCGCCGGCCCGAGGTGGCGCATCCGGTCCTGGACGTCCGGGACTGGCCGCGCCGGGCACCGACGCTCGGCGAGCTGCGCCGCCAGGTGGAGGCCCGGGGCGTCCCGGACGCCGGCTACTTCCTGGAGAGCGCCGTCGAACGGCCCGACGGATGGGGGTTCCTCTTCGACCACGCGGACATGGTGCGGTCTCAGGAGGCGCTGATCGGTGACTGGTGGCCCGACTGGCTGGCCACCAGCTGCCCCGCGCTGCTGCTGCACGGCCTGGACAGCTTCGTCCTCCCCACCGCGATGGCGCGGGAGATGGCGCAGCGCCGGCCGGGCACCACCCTGCGGGAGTTCCCCGGGTGCGGGCACTGGCTGCACGACGACGACCCGGCCGGATTCGCCGCGGCGGTACGGGAGTTCCTCACCGCGCTGTGAGGGCGCCGCCGGTCGTCCCGCCCCGGCTCGGCGGGTCTATCGGGCGAGCAGGCCGTCCAGGATGCGGCCGTACAACCACCGTGCCGAGCCGGCCACCACCGGTCGGAAGGCGTCCGGGACGCCGCGCGGGTGCACCTCGCCGCGCCAGACGACGCGGCAGCCCCCGTCCCGCGGACCCACCTCGACCTCGGCCCAACCGGTCACCACCCGGCCCTGCTTCGCCAGCCGGCAGCGGCCCACGGCCGCCGCGCCGGTGGCGGCCGGCGGCTCCCACCGCACGACGCGCATCACGTCGTCGAACGCGAGCCGACCGAGGCCGGTCCGGGCGACGAAGGTGGTGCCCTCCCGGGTGGGCGGCGGCGTGGTCACGGTGATGGTGGTGAGCGGCACGTAGGCGGCGTGGGCCGCCCAGTCCGTCAGCCGTCGCCATGCCACGTCGGGGGAGAGGGGCGTCGTGCGTGCGATCAGGAACCCGGCCACGGCCCCATGCTAAGCAGCCGCGCGGTTCCCGGCCCGGCCGGTCTCAGGCCGGTGCGTAACCCCGGCTGCGCACCAGTTCCCGGGCGAGGCGGGTGAAGGCCAGCGCCGCGGCGGTCCGGTAGGCGTCGGCGCGACGGAGCAGCGTGACGGTCCGGGTGGGCAGGGCGGGGGCGAGGGGGAGCGGGGTGAGGTGGGGGTGGTCGTGGGTGATGGCGTCGGGGAGCACGGTCGCCAGCGAGGTGCGCCGGACGATCTCGGTGAGTGCCTGGATGGAGTTGGCCTCCACCGCGATGCGCGGGTTGACGTGGTGCTGGGCGAAGTAGGCGTCGATGTGCGTGCGGGTGGCGAAGTCGCCGCTCAACAGGGCGAGTTGGCGGTCGGCGAGGGCGCTGACGGGAAGCGGCTCCGGAGGGTCGGCGGCAGGGTCGGGGGCCGCGGTCACCAGGCTCAGCGTCTCGGTGAACAGCGCGGCCGCCTCGATCCCGGCCAGGTGCGGGCCGGCGAAGGCGATGCCGAGGTCCAACTCGTCGTCCAGCAGACCCGTTTCGATGCGGTCCTGGGGCATCTCCCGGACCGCCAGGGTGACGCCGGGGTGGCGGGCGCGCAGCTCGGCGACGAGCGGTCCGACGAGGTAGGCGGTGAACGTCGGGGTGAGCCCCAGGCGCAGGTGGCCCCGGGAGAGGTCCCGCACGTCGTGCACGGCCCGCTCGGCGGCGGCCAGGTCGCGCAGCGCGTGCCGGGCGTGGTGGGTGTACGCCTCGCCGGCGTCGGTCAGGCGCACGGTGCGGCCGCTGCGGTCCAGGAGCTGCACCCCCACCGTCCGCTCCAGCTGCTTGATCTGCTGCGAGAGGGTCGGTTGCGAGATGTGCAGGTCCTCGGCGGCACGGGTGAAGCTGCCGTGCTCCGCCACGGCGAGCAGGTAGCGCAGATGACGTAGTTCCAGGGCCATGTCACCACTATAGGACCACGTATAGATGTGATCTATAGGAGGCATGGCTAGTGACTCTTGGACTCTATAGGTCCAGGTCGTGCATGGTGGATCTCGCCGGCCACACCGGACCGGCCAGCACGACCGAAGGGAACGACCATGCCTGACCTCGCCCAGCGTGTCGCACGCTTCCAACGCGACGTCCACCCGGCCAAGGCCGACCTGTTCGGTCACCTGGCCACCCACCACCAGCCGCACACGCTGTTCATCAGCTGCTCCGACGCCCGCGTCGTCCCGGAACTGATCACGTCGAGCGAGCCGGGCGAGCTGTTCGTCGTCCGCACCGCCGGCAACCTCGTCCCGGCCCACCACCACGGGTCCGGCGACGGGGTGACGGCCAGCATCGAGTACGCCGTCGCGGTGCTCGGCGTCACGGACGTCGTGGTGTGCGGACACGCGGCGTGCGGGGCGATGACGGCGCTCGCCAAGGGCCACGACCTCTCCGGAACCCCCGCGGTCGCCCACTGGCTGCACCACGCGGACGCCGCCCGGGCGTGCACCGCCGCCGGCGGGCACGCCGCGGACGTGCCGGAGCTGGTCCGGCAGAACGTCCGCACGCAGCTGACCAACCTGGTCACCCACCCCGCGGTCGCCAGGGCCCTCGCCGGGCAGGCGCTCCGCCTGCACGGCTGGGTCTACGACATCGCCTCCGGCGGCGTGGAACGCATCCCGTACGACGAGGCGACCCCGGGCGCCGCACCCCGCGCCGCCTGACCGTGCCGGCCCCTTCCCCGGCACCCCACCACCCCACCACCGAAAGGAACCCGTCACCATGAACGACGCCACCACCCCCCGCACGCCGCACGCCCAGATCCACCCCGACGCCCGCCAGGCCCTGGCCATCGCCGCGGTCGAGGCCAAGACGCGCAAGGACCTCACCTGGCAGCAGATCGCCGACGCCGCCGAACTGTCGGTCGCGTTCGTCACCGCCGCCGTGCTCGGCCAGCACGCCCTGCCGGCCCGGTCGGCCCGTGCGGTCGCCGAACTCCTCGGCCTCGACGAGGACGCGGTGCTGCTGCTCCAGACGATCCCCACCCGCGGCTCGATCCCCGGCGGCATCCCCACCGACCCGACCATCTACCGCTTCTACGAGATGCTCCAGGTCTACGGCACCACCCTCAAGGCCCTGGTCCACGAGCAGTTCGGCGACGGCATCATCAGCGCGATCAACTTCAAGCTGGACGTGCAGAAGGTCGCCGACCCCGAGGGCGGCGAGCGCGCCGTCATCACCCTGGACGGCAAGTACCTGCCGACCAAGCCCTTCTGATCCGGCCCGCCCCACCCGCCCCCACCCGGAAGGAAGCCCTCCCATGGACTTCGCCCAGCGCACCATCGACCTCGCCCGCCAGAACGTCGCCGAGGGCGGCCGCCCCTTCGCCACCGTCATCGTCAAGGACGGCAAGGTCCTGGCCGAGAGCCCCAACAAGGTCGCCCAGACCAACGACCCCACCGCCCACGCCGAAGTCCTCGCCATCCGCGAGGCGTGTACCAAGCTGGGCACCGAGCACCTGATCGGCACCACCATCTACGTGCTCGCCCAGCCCTGCCCGATGTGCCTGGGCGCGCTCTACTACTGCTCCCCGGACGAGGTCGTCTTCCTCACCACCCGCGACGCCTACGAGCCGCACTACGTCGACGACCGCAAGTACTTCGAACTCGCCACCTTCTACGGCGAGTTCGCCAAGGAATGGGACCAGCGCCGACTCCCGATGCGGTACGCGCCCAGCGACGCGGCGGTGGACGTCTACCGCCTCTGGCAGGAGCACAACGGCGGCCGGCGCAACGCCACCTCGGTACCCGGTCAGTAGGTTCCCGGCTCCGCACCTCCGGCGCCCGGCAGCCGGGCACGCTCCGCAGCGTGCCGCGGTCGCCGGGCGCCGGCCCGTGTACCGCTACCC
Organism: Streptomyces lunalinharesii; assembly: GCF_039532155.1. NCBI lineage: Bacteria > Bacillati > Actinomycetota > Actinomycetes > Kitasatosporales > Streptomycetaceae > Streptomyces > Streptomyces lunalinharesii. The sequence goes on along the minus strand of NZ_BAAARK010000006.1, from coordinate 18,862 downwards.
GTCGAAGTCCGTGGAGCGGCTCAGGTGCTCCCAGGCGGCGAACTCCGCACGGGCCCCGTCGAGGGCCGGCAGACGGGACAGGTCTACCCGGTGCAGTGGCGAACGGGGCCGGCGGGCGCTCGGTGGTCCGCGTGCGCGGCGTGGGCGGGAGCGGTGTGCCGGATCAGCTCGTCGACGACGTCCCGGGCGTCGCCCCGCCGCGCGAACGCGGCCCGCTGCCGCCGCGCACCGCACCCGCCCGGCCCGTGCGCGCCGCCGTCCGCGTCGTCCTCCGCACCGGCGAGCCGCCGCACGGCCGCGGTGACCGCCGCCAACTCCCCGGACGCCTCCAGGGCCGGTCGGGTGTACGCGACGAGTTCCCGCAGCAGCCGGCCGGCCGGGACGGACCGGCCGGTGCGCACGTCGAGGGCGTGCTCGGCGCAGCCGTCCCGGGCGGCCCGCCAGTAGGCCGCCCGCAGCAGGGACGGGCACACGTCGGGGCCGGGGTCACCGCGCCGCACCTGCTCCAGGGCCTGTACGACCAGGGCCCGGACCAGGACGGCGAGCACCGCCGCCTGCTCGACGCCCACCGGCACGTCCATGGCGCGGACCTCCACGGTGGGCAGGTGCGCCGACGGCCGCACGTCCCACAGCAGCGTGTGGTCGCCGACGACCGCTCCGGCCTCCTCCAGGGTCGCGCACAACTGCTTGTAGTGGTGGGCGGAGCGGAAGTACGGCGGCGGCCCGGCGACCGGCCACCGACCGCCGGCGGCGGTGCGCCAGCTGGCGTACCCGGTGTCCCGACCGTCCCGGAACGGGGAGTTCGCCGACAGTGCGACCAGGGACGGCAACCACGGCCGCAGGTGGTTGCAGACCAGGACCGCGTGGTCCAGGTCGGGGACCTCGACGTGCGCGTGCAGGGCGCAGTGCGTGTGGGTCTCGTTGAGCGCCCGGTAGGCGGCGAGTCCGGGCCCGTAGGCGGGGTCGTCGCGGAGCGGCGCCGGGTCGGCCGCGCCCAGGACCGGCGTTCCGGTGGCCGCCATGCGCAGCCCCTCCGCGGCGGCCGCGCCGGCCACCGCGGTCCGCATCCGCTCCAGGTGGCCGCGCAGTTCGTCCAGTCCGGCACAGGGCGGCGTCTTGGCCTCGATCTGATACTCGGTCAGCTCACCGGAGACCTGGTCGGCCAGGGCCGACGCCGCGCGCCGCAGCACCTGGGAGCCGGCCGGCACCACCTCGCGGGTCTCGGGGTCGACGAGGAAGTACTCCTCCTCCACGCCCACGGTCGGGATCCGCTCGTCACTGCTCATGTCCGGTGTCCTTCGTCGCCCGGCCCGGCTCCGCCACCACGGCCGTGGGGCGCGTCGGCTCGGGGCGGTCCGGGTCCGCCGGGAGGGCCGGGGCACCCACGGAGCCGGACCGCCCCGGGCCGCCGAGACCTCGTCGCTCTCCTGCGCCCCATGCTCGGGCCGCGGCAAAGGACGTGCCACAGCGGTTCACCCGCCCGGGAGACACCGGCGTGCCCGGCACGACGCCTCCGTTCACACTGGTGGCGCAACGTCCCGACCGTGCGAACGAAGCCGGAGACCCCTCATGCCCCACCCGATGTCCGCGCCGGAGGACGGCCGTCCGACGATCACCGGAAAGGTCCCCGACCATCTGCTCCGGGTCAGCGACCTCGCCCCCGCGACCCTGGCCGAACTGCTGGACCTGGCGGCCGCGATGAAGCGGGAACCGCTGGGCTGGCAGCGCGAACTACGCGGCGGCGCCATCGGTTGCCTCTTCGAGAAGCCGTCCACCCGGACTCGGGTGTCGTTGGCCACCGCCGCGCACCGGCTCGGCATGACGGCCGTCGTCCTCAACCGGGACGAGATGCAGCTCGGCCACGGCGAGACGGTCGCCGACACCGCCCGCGTCCTGTCGTCCTACCTGGACGCCGTCACGGTGCGCACCTTCGACCACGCCACGGTCGAGCGACTGGCCGAGGCCGCCACCATCCCGGTCGTCAACGCGCTGTCCAACCCGCACCACCCGTGCCAGTCCCTGGCCGACCTCCTCGCGCTGCGCGAGCACTTCGGCACCCTGGCCGGCCTGACCGCGGCCTTCCTCGGCGACGGCACCAGCAACACCTGCAACTCGTTCCTCGCGGCCTGTGCGGCGACCGGGATGCACCTCACCATCGCCAGCCCCGCCGACTACCCGACCGATCCGGACCTCCTCGGCGAGGCCCGGGAACTGATGGCGCAGACCGGTGGTTCGGTCACGCTCACCACCGAGCCCCACGACGCCGTCCGCACCGCGCAGGCCGTCTACGCCGAGGTGTGGGTGCCCATGGACAAGCCCCACGAGCGCGCCGAGCGCGCCGCGCGGCTGGCTCCCTACCGGGTGGACGAGGCCCTGCTCGCCCGCGCCCCGCGCGAGGCGGTGGCCCTGCACTGCCTCCCCGCCGTCCGCGGCGAGGAGATCACCTCCGAGGTGCTCGACGGCCCCCGGTCCCTGGTCTGGAACCAGGCGGCGAACCGACTGCCCACGGCCCAGGCGCTGCTGCACACCCTCATCACCACCAACCGGCAACGGACCGCCTGACCGTCCGCTTGCAGGTCAGAGCGGCTGGAACGGCCGTGCGACGAGCGCGCGTCGCCGGTTTGAGATCCGGATATGACCCCTTCAGGTGGAAGAAGGCGTGAAGTCTCCCCACTCGCCCCACCCCTCGCCGACCATTCGGAGCGTCACTGATCACCGGTGTGATCAACACAAAGGGGTGGGCCGGCCCGCGGGCCGGTAGCGGCGATCCCGCGGCGCCTACGGGCGTTGCCGGACGGCCGCGCCCACAGAAGGGGACGAATCACGATGAACGTCAAGCTGCTCTCCGCCACCGCGGCCGCCCTGGCCGTGGCCGGGGTCGTCGCCGGATCCGCCGCCGCGTACGCGACGGTGTCCGGCGACGGTGGAAACCGCATCGGCACGGTGCGGGCCAACGGCAACGCCTCCGTGAAGCAGGGGGGCCTCGGCGCCGCCTGGGTCGAAGAGGCCGGCGACGTCAAGCAGGTCGTGCTCACCGGCAACCGCATCGGTGTTCTGAAGGGCAACGGCGACGCCTTCGTCAAGGAGGGCGGCCTGAGCGCCAGGTGGGTCAAGGAGGCGACGGGCGTCAAGCAACTGGCGTTGTCCGGGAAGCGGATCGGGGTGCTCAAGGACTCTGGAGAGGCGTTGGTGAAGGAGGGGGGCCTGAGTGCCGCCTGGGTGAAGGAGGCCGGCAAGGTCAAGCAGCTGGAACTCTCCGGGCGGCGCATCGGCGTGGTCAAGGGCAACGGCGACGCCTTCGTGAAGGAGGGCGGCCTGAGCGCCACGTGGGTCAAGGAGGCCGGCAACGTCGTCGACCTCGACCTCGCCGGCAACCGCATCGGCGTCCTCATGGGCAACGGAGCGGCGTCCGTGAAGGAGGGCGGCCTCAGCGCCGCCTGGGTCAAGGAGGCCGGCGACGTCATCCAGTTGGAACTGTCCGGCAACCGCATCGGTGTCCTCAAGGACGACGGCGGCGCCTTCGTCAAGGAGGGCGGCCTGAGCGCCACTTGGGTCAAGGAGAGCGACAAGACGATCCAGATCGCGTTGTCGGGCAAGCGCATCGGCGTCCTCAAGGGCAACGGTGACGCCTTCGTGAAGGAGGGCGGTCTCAGCGCCGCCTGGGTCAAGGAGGCGACCAACGTCACCGAGCTGGCCTTCTCGTAGCCGGCAGGCAGTGGTGGTCGGGGCCCCGGCCGGCGCGTGGACGCCGGCCGGGGCCTCAGCGTGCGGCGCCCGACGGCCCGTCGGAGTCGGCGTACTGGGCCACCCCGTTGCCGAGCGACCAGTCGGGCGAGGCGTTCTCGGTCAGCGTGACGAACACGTTCCGCGGCTCGGTGCCCGCGTACTCCTCGGCGAGTTCGGCGATCCGCCGGTAGAGCGCCTGCTTCTGGGCGGGGCCGCGCCCCGCGCGCAGGGTGATCGCGACGTACACGATGCCGTCGTCGCGCCGGATGCCGAGGTAATTGCCGTGCCGCAGCGTGCTGTTGGTGCCGTCGTGGCTGGTCAGGACCTGGAAGCGGTCCTCCGGCGGGATCTGGATCGTCTCGATCAGGGCGTCGTGCACGGCCCGGCCGAGCGCGTCGAGCCGCTCGGCGTCGGCCCGCAGTGCGTCGATGCGGACGAAGGGCATGGGGGGTCTCCTCGGTGCGGTGCGGTGCGGTGCGGTGCGGGTGGTGTCGAGGCGGGTGTGGCGTGTGCGGTCCGCGCGATCGCAAGTGTACATACTAGTAGGTACAGTCGTGCGGCGTATGGCGGGTGGGCGTCCACCGGTGGTCGACGCGTAGGGTCCCCGGGTGAACACCGCACCGGATCCGCAGGACCTCTCCGACGACGAACTCGGCACCGCCGTCTGGGAGATGACGGCACGGCCCGTCACCCCGGCGGAGGCCGGGCACCTGCGGGAGCTGGGGACGGAGCTGACGGCCCGGCACGCGGACGCGGTGGAGCGGGTCCGGGCGTACGAGCGCGGCCTGTCGTACGTCCTGCGGACCCTGGCACTCAGCCCGGGCCGGGAGAACGTGGTGCAACTGCTCCGCCTCCTCGACCAGCAGCGCGCCTCCAGCACGGACGCCGGCCTGCGGCTGCCGACCGTCGCCTCGCTGCTGGCCGAGGGGCACCGGGTGATGGACCTCGCCGCGGAGGTCTTCGAGCGGCGCGGCCGCGACCGGGTCGACGAACTGCGTGCCTGCCTCTTCCACGAGTTGGTGCTCCGCGGGGTGGACACCGACGACTTCCCGCCCCTGCGCGACTGGCCCGTCGTACGCCCCGGCTGGCACGCGCTCAGCTGGCTGCCCGTTGACCGCCGCGGGTTCGAGTCCGATCCCGACTTCCCCAGCCGCTCCGTGCGCAGCGGCGCCTACGGCACGGACACCGAGCTCCCCGCCGAGGGCCGAATGGACCCGCCGGTGCCCCGCACCACCGCGCGTTCCGCACTCCGGGACGTGGCCACCCCGGAGGTGCACGGCCGCATCCGCTCCGCCGTCACGGCCGGTGGTTGGGGCGACGACGCCGCCTGGGTCTTCACCCTGGACGCGCCCGTCGCCCCGGAGGACGTGCCGGCCCTGCTCCCCACCCTCCCCATGGCCTGCCTCGACGGGCTCGGCCCCACCGACCGCTTCGAGATCGCCCGCCGCCCCCTCGACGCCGTCTGGCGCCTGCTGTTCGCCACCGCGTCGATGGGCGGCATGTACAGCGGCGGCGTGCACGGCGCCCACGGCCGGCTCGCGGCCTGGCAGTCGCTGGCCGGCCTGACCGGTACCCCGTGGGGCGACGGCGCGGCGGAGGTCGAACGGCGCGCCCTGGCCAGCACGTGGTTCCACTTCCTGGCCGATGCCGACTGGTTCCACAACGAGATCCACGACTACGGCATCGCCTGCCTGTCCCCGGACCGCCGCCGGCTCGCCGTGCTCACCGCGACCGACACCGACTGACGCCGACCGACGTCCGGGCGGGGCCGGCCTCACGGAATCAGTCGCTGCTCCTTCGCCGCCGCGACCGCACCCGCACGGGTCTCGACGCCGAGCTTGGCGTAGATGCGGACCAGGTGCGTCTTGACGGTGGCCTCGCTGATGAACAGGGCGCGGGCGATCTCGCGGTTGCCGAGCCCGCGGGCGAGCTGGCCGAGGATGTCCAACTGGCGCTCGGTCAGCGCGGCATGGGGCTTGCGCACCCGCTCCATCACGCGGTTGGCCGCGGGCGCGGAGAGCACGGCCCGCCCCTCCGCGGCGGCGGCGATCGCGGCGAACAGCTCCTCGGGCCGTTCGGCCTTGAGGAGGTAGCCGGTGGCGCCCACCTGGACGGCGCGGGTGACGTCGGCGTCGGTGTCGTAGGTGGTGAGCACCAGGACGTGGGTGCCGGGCACCTCGGCGACGATCCGGCGGGTGGCCTCGATGCCGTCGATGCCGGTGCCGAGGCTGAGGTCCATCAGCACCACGTCGGGCCGGCGTTGGGCGGCGACGGCCAGCGCCTCCTCGCCGGTGGCCGCTTCGCCGACGACCTCGATGCCCGGATCGGCGGACAACAGGGCGCGCAGGCCGGCCCGGACCACGGCGTGGTCGTCGCACAACAGCAGGCGCACCCGCCGGCCGGGTGTGTCGGGGGAGTCGGAAGGGCGGGACATGCGGGTCACTCCTCGTCCGGGTCGGGCGCCGGGCCGCTCGCCCGGAGCGGTACGGCCGCGGAGACGACCGTGCCCTCGCCGGGATGGGACTCGATGGTCAGCGTGCCGTCGAGCTGCCGCAACCGGACCTCCATGGCGCGCAGTCCGTGGCCGCGGTGCGGTGCGGCCCCGGGGGCGTCCGGTTGGTCGGGGCGGAAGCCGCAGCCGTTGTCGGCGACGTCGAGGACCACGTCCTCGTCGAGGTAGCTGAGGGTCAGGACGGCGTCGCTGGCGCGGGCGTGTTCGCGGACGTTGGCGACGGCGCCCTGGGCCACCCGCAGCAGGCCCGCCTCGACGGCCGGCGGCAGCGGTACCGGATCGCCGTCGATCCGGAAGCGCACGGCCGGACCGCCCTGCGACGGGTCGGCAGCGGTCCCCGCGGTGGCCGCCCCGGCCGCGGTCTCGCGCCGGGCCAGCGCCCGCAGCGCCTCGGGCAGGCCGCCCCCGTCGGCGAGGTCGGCGGGCGCCAGGTCGTGGACGAACCGGCGCGCCTCGACGAGGTTGCGTTCCGCGATGGCCGAGGCGGTGGTCATGTGTTGGTGGGCCGCTGCCGGGTCCGCGTCCCAGAGCCGTTCGGCGGCCTGGAGCAGCATCCGCTGGCTCGACAGGGCCTGCGCGAGGGTGTCGTGGATCTCCATCGACAGCCGCTCGCGCTCGGCGAGCATGCCCGCCCGGCGTTGACTGCCGGCCAGCACGCGGCGGGTCCGCACCAGGTCCTCGATCAGCAGGTGTTGCCGGACCGACTGGCGCTGCATGTGCGTGAACACCGTCGCGGCCAGGCCGGCGACCACCGGCGGCACCACGATCAGCAGCGGGTCGGGGCCGTTGATCCGCACCTGGGCGACCACGATCAGAACCGTCAGTACGGTGATCAGCGCCAGCGCGGCGCGCGCCGGGAGCAGCTGCAACGCCGTGTAGACGATCGCCACCGCACTCCAGGCGAAGCTCGGTGCCTGGAGCACCAGGACCACCCACCCCAGCACGAACACCCCGAGCCAGACCCGGCGCCACCGCGCCGCGATCGCACCGTCCGCGGCCGGCCGCGCCACGTACGCCACCGCCAGCAGCGTGGTGAGCGCGATCACCCACCAGGTGCCGGGGGCACCGGGGTGATGGGTGAGGTAGCGGGCCATGGCGGCGATCAACAGCACCACGAACGAGGCCGAGATCACCGCCTCCATCCCGCGGCCGGCCGGTCCGTCCGCGGGGTCCGTCCGCGGTACGCCGTCCGCCGCTCCGGTACGGCCACCGCTCACGTGCTTCACGTCCATCCCTGATTCGTAGCCCGGATTCCGGCCCGTTCCCATCATCCGATCGGTTGACACCGACGTCCTCCATCATGCTCCGCGACGCCATCCGCTCCGCGGACCGTGGCCCCGCCCCGCGCCACCAAGGATGGAACCACCGCAACCACTGCGGACCGCGGGGCCCCGGCCCCGGGGCGACGAAGAGGAGCACCTCCCATGCAGATGCCGTCCACACGGACCCGGATCATCGCCGGCGCGGCCGTCCTGGCAGCCGTCGGGGTGACCGCCGTCGGCGCGGTCGCCGTCGCGGCCCCGGACGACGCCGCCCGCAGTGGCGCGGCCACAGCGGCCCAGGCGCAGCCGCAGAACGTCGTCGCCACCGACCACCTGACCATCGCCGGGGCGGCCAAGGCCGCGCAGGCCGCGCTCAACGCCGCCGAGAAGGCCGGCCAGCACGTGTCGGTGGCCGTGGTCGACCGCAACGGCAACACCATCGTCACGCTGCGCGGCGACGGCGCCGGCCCGCAGTCGTACAAGGCGGCGGAGGAGAAGGCGTTCACCTCGGTGTCCTGGAACGCGCCGACCTCGACGCTGGTCAAGCGCCTGGAGCAGGCCCCCACCCTGAAGGACATCCCCGGCACGCTCTTCCTCGCCGGCGGCGCCCCCGTCCAGGCCAAGGGCGCCCCGGTCGCCGGCATCGGCGTGGCCGGCGCCCCCAGCGGCGACCAGGACGAGCAGTTCGCCCAGGCCGGCGTCGCCGCGCTCAACGGCTGACGGCCACCCGCCCCCCCGCCGGCCGCGGGCCCGTCCACGGATCGGGCGCTGTTGGTTGATCCGGGTCCTTGATCACTTCGCCCAGCCGGCCGAGTCGGCGGGGCGAAGTGCTGCGACGTGACTGGTGCGGGTTCGGCGCGGGGTGGCGGGGTGAGGCGCCGGCCGATGCTGGAGGGCGTGCACTGCTCACGGACCGGGCAGGGCTGGCAGTCGCTCTTGTCGAAGCGGACCCGGGTCACGGGGACGCCTTCCTCGGAACGACAGGGATCCCAGGACGAACGCCACGGCCTGGACCCGCCCAGCGAGCTCCGGCGCGGCCGCGGCGAGGATGTCGTCGAACTGGGCAAGGACGCTGCCGCCGGCGGCCGGGCCGACCATGCCGCGCTCGGTCACCATCAGGCCGATCGCCGTGCCGAGCCCGAGCGGCTCGCGGCTATCGCGCCGTACGAGGGTGGGATAAGCCAGCCCGACGATAGGGGGCGCTCGGAAGTGTCTTCGGAGGTCTGCGGGTTGCGTGCGGTCAGGGCCGTCGGAGCCTGACCGCGAGGAAGCACGGAGCCTGGTGGAGCCTGTGGTAGACCGTTTCGTTGAGTTCTCGCAGGTCAGGCGCCGGGCGAGGCTCGACGAGCCTTTCCAGCATGAATCCGGCGGCCAGCAGTTCGTTCAGGAACGTTTCCAGCGTCATGCGTTGGTAGTGGATTGCCAACGGGCTTCCGGCGAGCGGGAGGTCAACCCAGTCGTCGGCGTAGTACGAACCACCGAAGTACTGCCAGTCAGATGTCGGGTGGGTCGTCGACACCAGCAGCCACCCGCCCGGACGCAGGACGCGTCGTAGCTCACCGAGGAGACGCGGACGGTCGGCGATGTGGTGGAGCATCAATGCGCACACGACTCCGTCGAACGAGGAGTCGTCGACGAAGTCCAGCGGCTTCTCCACGTCGTGCATGCGCAGTTCGACCCGGTCGCCCAACCGCTCCCGCGCGTGATTCAGCAAAGTCGCGCTGCCGTCGATTCCGACCACCTCGGCACCACCCGCGAGGAGTTCAGCCGCGTAGTGCCCGGCCCCGCAGCCGACGTCGAGGATCTCCAGCCCGGCTACGTCTCCCGCAAGTGCGAGCATCGCGGGTCGGTCGGTGTGCGCGTTGAAAGGGCTGGTGTCGGCGTTCTTCGCGAAGTGGTCGCCGAGTTCGCCGTGGTAAGCGGTCTCTGTGGGCATCGTGACAGCATCGCGCCGGCGGCTGCCAAAGGCGAGCGGTTTTTTGTAACGGAGGGTCAGGGTTCGGCGGCTGCGCCCAGACCTCGGGTGAACCGCAGTAGTTCGGGTGAACCGCAGTAGTGGAGGCACCGGGGTGGGCCGCCGCGCGGCCAGGGCAGCGCGGCGGCTGCGCTATCGGGCGGGCCCCGGGATGACCTCAAGCCGAGGCTCGGACCGGGTTCGGGGCGCGAGATCCACGCCGCTCAGCTCGCTCACGACGCACACGACCGACGGCCGGAGGGGACAGCGAGACGACGGGAACCAGGCCCCCGTCCCCGTCGTCTGCACGAGCCGGTACGGCCAGGCGGCGGGCGTGCGGGACCGGAGCACCTGGGCGGGCGGCACCGTACTGTCCGACGCCGCGTCGTTGCCCTGGCCCGCATCTCCCAGGGACCGTCCCGGCTTCCGAGCCGGCCCCAGCACACCCGCCTCAGCGGCATGGCCCGCACCCGTCCGTCCGCGACACCGCACTCCACCTCGACGTCAGCGCCCCCTTGACTGCGGGTCAGCGGGCGCGTCGGCGCCGAAGGAGCGCCCACCTGGGCAGGAGGAGCAGTAGCAGGCTGTAGTACTGCAGCACGGGTACGGCGAGGGCGAGGACAAGAGCCAGGACCAGAGAGAGGACGTTGAGATAGCTCTCGGTGTAGGACTCCTGGAGCCTGCCCGGTTCCTGATCGTCCTCGTCGAGCAACCCCGGGGTGGTTTTCAGGATCCTCAGCATCGCCACCCGGCACACCATGCCGGCCAGGAGGGTCGCGTAGTAGAAGCCCGCCACGAACCGGTTGCGGCCGAAGGCGGCGATCATCTCCGCCGGCAGGGGGAGCACGACAACGGAGAGCAGCCACCCCATGTTCCACACCATCAAGGAGCGGGTGACCTTCACGACCGACGAGAAGGCCCGGTGGTGCTCCCGCCAGACGTTCGCGACGACCGCGAAACTGAGCAGGAAGCTCCATATCTGGTCGAGGTGACCGGTGATCACCTCGCTGGCCTTCCCGTGGGCGGACGCGACCTCCGGGACGAGGTCGACCAGCGGTAGGACCAGCAAAGTGATCGAGATCGCGGTCACCGCATCGGTGAAGAGGATCAACCGCTCTCCCGAGGCGCCCCCTTCGGCCCTGTCCGGGACCGCAACCGGCGACTCTGCCCGAGTGGGCCCTCCCGCGCCGGTTTCGTCAATGGCGTCGCTAGTACTCATGCGTGTTACACCTTTCTTCTGTCCGACCCATCGGGCCGGGGTCTGCCGGATGCGGCCGCTCCCACGACCAGGGCGGACCACAACCTCTGTCTGTACAAGGGCTGTTGGGTAAACGGCTTCGAGTTCGAGCACGAAAGCAGCCGCTGCCCACGGGGCAGGTCCGGCCGCGGCACCAGCCGGAAGCGGCGAAGCGCGCGTCGAACTCGTCCAGGTCACGTTCGATGCCGCCGGTGACGGCGAGCACGGCCAAGTCCCACAGGGTGGCGGAGTCGGGTTTGCCGATCTCACCGACGACGGTCGGTCTCCACGACCACGGCACGACCGCCCGACTCGGAGCGGCGCCTACCGTGCGGATGCCTGTCCGGATGCCTGTCCGGATGACGCCGCGACGGCCGCGGTGCGGTACTGGGGGCGGGCGGGGTCGAAGGGAGGGCTACCGGCCGCGCGCGTCATGCTGCGCCCTCCGCGCCTCGGTTCAGGCCGGGGCTCAGCGCTGCCCGGAGGCGCGCACCATCAGCGCTCCCGAGCGGGTGAGCAGCGCGGCGATCGCCATGAGCACCAGCCCGTTGGTGACGATCGAGGAGATGTCCTGGGGCAGGGCGCCATGCCGGACGAAGAAGCGCCCCAGCTCGGAGCTGTACCAATGGGTGGCGCCGATGGAAAACACCGAGCGGGCGACGATCAGGCCGATCCACAGCGCCGCGTAGCTGCGGCCGGCCCGGGCGACGACCCGGCCGTCCGGCTCCCGGAAGACCTGGACCTGGCTGACCGCGATCAGCCCGAACAGCACGCCGGCCGCGAGTCCGCAGATTTCGATGGCCAGGCCGATCCCGCTGTCGAAGAAGGTGCGGACGAACACGGGGACGATGATCACCGCGACGATCAGCGGGCGGAGCAGGCGCCCGCGGCTCACCGCCTTGGTGCCGAGGTCGGCGTGCAGGGTCGTGAGCAGCACGACGACGTTGACGAGGAGAGCGCTCTGCAAAGTGGACACGGATTCCGCCCGTAGGTGAAGGGGATTCTTGTCCACACAGCGTCAGACCTGTGCCACGGCCCGGGCGTCGGCCGAGGAGCCTAGGAGGGTGGAGCGCGGATACCTCCACCCTCCTCCACCCTGCTCCACCCGTCGGCGGGCCCCGGTCCGGACTGCGGGGAAGAGGTGTATGCCAAGCTGAAATCATGGCTGTGATCACAGAAGGCAAGCCGTCGTCGGCACCCCCCGTGCCGCCGCGACCGATCCTGCCGCGTCCCGACCTCTGGCAGCACGTGCTGCCCCGGGTGCTCGGTCTGGCTCTGGTGCTGATCGGCCTGCCGTTCTCGGACGGGCTCGTCTGGTCCGCCACCACCTACGTGCTGGTGGTGCTGATGAGCGGCGCCTGGGCGCTGTGGTGCGTGGCCGGCCTCCGGGCGGGACCTCCGGTGCCCGAGGCGTGGGCAGTGCCGATCCTGGGCGTCACGATGATCAGCGGGAATCTCCTGATCACCCTCGAACCCGAGGCAATGCTGGCCACGGCAATCATCGGGATGGCGATGGTGTCGTCCGGGGCGGTCCTGCCCACGCTGGCCAGCACGGGCGTGCTGGCGGCTGGTGTCCTGGCGCTGGCGATCGGCGGGATCGTGGCCGGTTTCCCCGGGCAGGCATGGGCGCAGGTCACCGCCTGGATCGCCGCCCTGCTGGCTTGTCAGCTCGCCGGCGCGACCCGGCGCAGCATCGGGACTCAGCACGCGCAGGCCGAGGAACTGTTGCTGCAGACCCGGCGCGCGCAAGAGGAGCAGCAGCGGGCCGCGGCGCTGGCCGAGCGGACCCGGATCGCCCGGGAGATCCACGACGTCCTGGCGCAGTCGCTGGGCGCCCTGGCGGTCCAGTTGGACGTGACCGACTCGCTGCTCACCGCGGATCCGCCGCGCACCGGAGAGGCGGTCGAGCGGGTCCGCAACGCCCGCCGGATCGCCGTCGACGGACTGACCGAAACCCGCCGCGCGATCGCGGTCCTGCGTGCGGACACCCCGCCCCTGCCGGAGGCCCTCACCGCGCTGGTCCACGACCACCGCACCGCCTCCGGCGCGCCCGCGACCTTCACACCGGTCGGCACCCCGCGCACGCTCGAACCAGAGGTTGGGCTAGCGTTTCTGAGAGTCGCCCAGGAGTCCCTGGCGAACGCCGCCAAGCACGCCCACGGACGGGAGTTGACCGTCACTTTGGAATACGAGGAGGACCAGGTGAGGCTGACCGTGCTGTCCGGGCCCGCCGGCTCCGGTGGCGGCGAGGTCGGCCCACGGCCCCGAGTGGTGGGAATGGACGGCGGCTACGGTCTGGCCGGCATGCGTGAGCGGCTGCTGCTGATCCGCGGCGACCTGACGGCCGGACCCACCCCGGAGGGGTGGCGCGTGCAAGCGGAGGTGCCCGCATGAGTACCCGGGTGGTGGTCGTCGACGACCAGGCGGTGATCCGCGAAGGCCTGATGACCCTGCTGGACATGATGCCCGGCATCGACGTCGTCGCCGGGGGCGCGAACGGCGAGGAGGCTGTCGCCAAGGTCGCCGAAACGCACCCGGACGCGGTGCTGATGGACCTGAGCATGCCGGTGATGGACGGCGTGGAGGCCACCCGCCGGATCGTGGCGGCGCACCCGGACGTGGCCGTCGTGGTGCTGACGACCATGGCGGACGATCAGCTGATTCTCGACGCCCTGCAAGCCGGCGCCCGCGCCTACCTGACCAAGGACGCCGGCAAGACCGAGATCGTTCGCGCGATCGAGGCCGCACTCGCCCGGCACACCACCTTGGACCCGATCGTCCAGGAACGGCTGCTGGCCGCCGCCCTGCGCGGCGCCGACCACACGACCGAACAGCGGCGGGCCGAACCGTCGCAGGATCTGCTGACCCCGCGCGAGTCCGACGTACTGCGGCTGCTCGCCCAAGGGTTGTCGAACCGCGCGATCGGCCGGCGCCTGCTGGTCGGGGAGGCCACCGTCAAGACCCACGTCAACCACCTGTTCGCCAAGCTCCGGATCCGCAACCGCGCGGAGGCTGTCGCCTGGGCCCATGCCCACGGCTTCGGACCCGGTGCGGACGGCGTGCGCTCTGGCCAGTCCACCGCGTGAGCGGCGCACCGACGATCGATCAGCGCCCGGCAGATCACCGGATCCGGCACAGGTGCCGGCAATGGGCGGGAGGCTGACCTGCACGCCCTGGAAGGACACGTTTGCGCGGGGCTCCGACTCCGCGCTGCTCGACCAACGCATCCCCTCGGCCACGGCCCTGTCTCTGGACGGCGCGTTGCGCATGCAGACTCCGCACACCAAAGTGGGAGTCGAACCCGCTGGTGGACCGGCAGTACACCGACACCCACGGCGCCTCCATCGTCGGATGCGCCTTCGCCCGCATGCTCGACTTCAAGCTGACGCCGAGGCTGAAGAACATCGGCTCCGCGAAGCTGTACCAACCAACAGCCGGGCAGGACGACCAGTGGCCGAACCTGGGCCCGGTACTCTCCACCAAGACGATCGACTGGGACCTGATCGCCCAGCAGTACGACCAGATCGTGAAGTACACCACCGCCCTGTGCCTGGGCACCGCCGAAGCCGGGCAGGTCCTGCGGCGCTTCACCAGGGGAGGGCCCAAGCACCCGACGTACCGGGCGATCGAGAAGTTGGGCCGGGCCGTACGTACTTCGTTCGCCTGCGGCCAACTCGCCGACGTTGGGATGCGCCAGGAGATTCACGAGGGGTGGCAAGCGGTGGAGAACTGGAACCCTGCGAACAAGGACCACTTCTAGGGCAAGGACGGCGACCTGGCCGGTGCGGACAAGGAATCCCAGGAGGTCAGCATGCTCGCGCTGCACCTGCTCCAGTCCGCGCTGGTGCACGTCAACACGCTGCTGATGCAGGAGGTCCTGGCCGATCCGAGGTGGGCGGACAAGCTCACCGACGCGGACCGGCGGGCCCTGTCACCGCTGTTGTGGACCCATGTGAATTCGTCCGGCCGGTTCGAGCTGGACATGAACAGCCGTCTCGATCTGGACCTGTCCCTCCGGGCGACGGTGCCCGGCCCGCGCGCTCCGCAGGAGGAAGCAGCCGCAGCCCCGGCGCGACACCAAGGCTCCGGGCCCGGCCGCAAGCATGGTGAAAAGGCTCCGGTGCAGCGGTCGGCTACGACTCGAACGCGATGAGCCGTTCGGCGGCCTTCCAGAGTTCGCCTTCGCGCTGCGGGTCGTAGGACTCGTCCGACGAGCGGTCCACACGGCCGCGGTCGACGTAGGAACCGGTCGGCGCCTGGGTCGTGCCGAGGACGACGTCAGCGAGGTGGCGGCCTGCGGCGTTGCGGCTGGTGGCGAAGGGGGTGAGGGTCATCACCGGCATGATGCGCCGCATCGCGAACCGGGAGACGGGGTCGGCGTCGCGGGCGAGACCGGTGCCGGGGACGAATCCCGGGTTGTAGGCGACGGCGTCGATCCCGGCCGGCAGGCGGCGCGCGTACTCGTGAACCAGGTAGATCGCGGCCAGCTTGCTCGTCGAGTACGCGGTGCGCCCGCCGGCCGCGGTGTCCGGCTTGGCGAAGGCGCCCGTGCGGGCGAGGGCGTTCGGGGACTTCCAGGCCGGGCCCGGCACCATGCCCATGTTGTGCTTGAAGTCGCCGAAGTGGGTGTCGCTGACTGTGATCACAATCCGGGCGGGGGCGGAGAAGCGGTCCTGGAGCAGACGCACGAACAGGTGGTTGGCGAGCACGTTGACCGTGAAGGTGGCCTCCAACCCGTCGGGCCCCTCGGTGAGCGCGTTGGTGTACTGAATACCCGCGTTGCCAACGAAGCCGCGCAGCGGCGGCAGCTCACCGCGGTCGAGCCGGTCGCGGATCTCGGTGGCGGCCCGGCGGACGCTGTCCAGCGAGCCGAGGTCCGCCGGGACGTGAGAGACCGTGCGCCCGCCCGTAGCGAGTTCCACAGCGAGCCGTGCGCCGGAGGATTCGCGGGCGACGACGAGGAGGTGCAGGTCCGGTGACCGACGCAGGATGTGCTCCGCCGCGACGCGGCCGATCCCGCGGCTCGCGCCCGTCATCAGGATGGTGTGCTTCATGGAAGGTTCCTTCACTCGTCAGCCGACGACGCCAGGCTCGGGCGCATGTCCACGTTCGCAGCGAGCGCCACCGCCAGCCAGTGCCGTCCCCGTCATGAGGACTGGCAGTACCCAGGCTCATCCCTCGTCGCGCGGCGAGAATGGACCCATGGCTTCCTCCCACTCCGATTTCGCCGCACTCTTGCGCGCCTGGCGTGACCGCCTGTCCCCGGCCGACGGGGGCTTCACCATGACGCACAACCGCCGCGCCCCGGGACTGCGCCGCGAGGAGCTGGCTCAGCTGGCCGGGCTGTCCGTTGACTACGTCCTGCGCCTGGAACAGGCACGTGCGAAGAACCCCTCAGCGCAGGTGGTCGGCGCCCTGGCCCGGGCTCTTCAGCTCTCCCGCGCCGAGCGTGACCAGCTGTACCGGAGCGCTGGGCTCCTGCCGCCGCAGGATGGGACAGTCGGCACCCATGTGCCCCCAGGCATCCAACGGCTCGCCGCGCGTCTCGGCGACGTTCCGATCGGCGTGTTCGCGGCAGACTGGACCTTGGTGTGGTGGAACACCATGTGGAGCGCCTTGCACGGTGATCCCGCTGTCCTCCCGGCCGACGAACGCAATCTCGCCCGTGCGCTCTTCGGCAACGGGGCCGCACGCGCCCTGATGCTCCCCATCCGGTTCGAGCGCGGACCGGACACCTTCGCAGCGTCGATCGTCGCCGACCTCAAGGACGCCGTCTCCCGCTATCCCACAGATTCCCGGCTCGATCATCTCGTGCAGGAACTACGGGAAACATCCGACGCCTTCGCTCATCACTGGGCCACACAGACCGTCGCCACCCAGCACACGAATGACCGCAAGACAATTCAGCACCCCCAGATCGGCGACATCCTGCTCGACTGCGACGTTCTCCTCGTCCCCGGCGCCGACCTGCGCATGGTCACCTACACGGCAGCGACCGGAAGCACCGAAGCAGGAAAACTCGACCTTCTTCGCGTCACAGGAGGTCACACCGTCACCGTGCTTCCCTGACCGGCTGCTGCTGAGCGGTTTCACCCAACCGACCGGGGCGAACCTCGCCCCTGCCGCGGACCACGATCGGTTCCAGCCCGCGCCACGTTCGACCAGCTTCGTCTCTGCCTGAGAACGCAACAGCCCTGAGGTCCCGCAGCTGGCGCAACCGGGATTTCGATCAAAGACCGAACAGGTAACCGGTGGGCCTGACAAGCAGCGCCCCAAGCTGCGCCACACGTCGGTTCTCGAAAACGGCCGTTTGTGAGAACCGCATCCATGCCGCCGCGAGCACAGACGAATCCGATCAGCGCAAGCTCAGCGCGCCTACCGGCAGCAGCTGGGCAGACCGGGCACCGGGGCCCTACCGGCGGAGGCGCGGCGTTGGCGGTTTCGCGGTGGGCGCCCGCCCGTTGTGCGGTGGCGGGCGCCGGGCCTGGTGCCTGTCAGGGGGTGGTGAGGCCGAACCAGTACCCGAAGGTCTCCAGCAGTCCGGTGAGGGTGTTCAGGCCGGTGCGGGTGAGGGAATAGGTGGCGTCGGCGGTGTTGGCGTCGGCAGGCTAGGGATGTAGACCAGGACGCCGTTGCGGAGCCGCACGGTGCTGCAGCGCCGCCTCGCTCTCGCCGTGCTCGCCGGACGCCCACGATGGCGCGGATGCCCATATGCGTGCCGAGGGCGAACAGGGCCAAGAGGAGGCGTCCTTGGGAGGACGGCTCGGTCGATGCGCTCGTACGCGGCGACCGAGGCGAACTCGTCGGTGAAGCCGGTGTCGAAGTCAGCGTTCTTGAGGACATCCAGGAGGTCGAGCACACCCCAGCGGGGTATCACCACGTCCTTGAGTGCCTGGAGGCCGGTGGGCTCGTCCAGCTTTTCCAGCTTCGGCACGCTGATCCACGGCTCGCCGTGCCGGGTGGTCACCTTCACTCCGCCCGACGAGCCGTCCGCCGGCCTCGGCCGCGAGCCGGCCGAGGCCGTTCGTCATCCGCTGCTTCAGATCCGTGATGAACTCCGCCGCGTCCAGCGGCTGGCTCACATCATGGTCCGCTGTCTGGTACGGCTGAAGGGGTTGGACTATCCGTTGTGTGCTTCGAGCTCGGTCGCCAGCGTCTGTTGGGTGGCCGCCCACGACGCCAGGAGCGCTAGATTGTCAGCGGTCGGCGTGCCCGCGGGTGCGGTGTAGACGATGAGGTGCAGGCCGGGTTCGGCGGGCAGTTCCAGGGACTCGACGTCCAAGTCGAGTTGGCCCACGATCGGATGGCGCACACGCTTACGGCCGGACCGGTGCAGCCGCACGTCCTGAGATGCCCACCGCTGCCGAAATAGCTCACTGCACGTTGACAGTTCGCCGACCAGGGCGATCAGCTCCTCGTCGTGCGGATTGCGGCCGGCTTCCATGCGTAGCTTCGCGGCCAAGTCACCCGCAATTCGGTCGTAGTCGACAAAGAAATCACTGGCCGCCTCGGGGTTCAGATAGACGAACCGCGCTGTGTTCGCGGGCCGTCGCGGGTCGGCCAGCACCGGTGAATACAGCGCGCGACCGAGTTGATTCATGGCGAGCACGTCATAACGTCCGTTACCGATCCAGGCCGGCGCATCGGAGATCGCATCGAGCACCTGCTGCAACGTCGAGCGCACCGTCACGGCAGGCCTGCGCCGGCGTGGGCCGCTGGGCGCCCCGGATTGGCGCGCGAGGCGAAACAGGTGGTCGCGCTCGGCCTCGTCGAGTTGCAAGGCAGAGGCCAACGCCTCGAGCACGCCATCGGAAGCACCGGCGAGGCTGCCGCGCTCCATGCGCACGTAGTAGTCGACCGATACCCCCGCCAGTAGCGCTACCTCCTCGCGGCGCAGACCTTTGACCCGACGGTTACCGCCGTAAACGGGCAGGCCCGCCTGCTCGGGTGTGATACGGGCGCGACGCGAGCTGAGAAACTCCCGGATCTCGCTGCGTAGATCCATCTTGGCCATCCCCTCACCGTAAGCCCGTCCCGCAGCCTAAGAGGTCCTAACAAAGGCGTCGGACGTGTCTGTAGGTGATGAGGCATGTAGCGAGCCCGAGGAAGGCTTCATGGATGTCGTCCCGTCGCTCCCATCGGATGCGCAGGCGACGGAAGCCGTGCAGCCA